>JBEKOS010000101.1:0-10902 GCA_049521535.1 Terriglobales bacterium
TGCTTCAACTCCTGAACTGTATTGAATCCGCCGGCGTTCAGATTGCTCAACCGTCACAGACTATCCAACTGGTTGCGAATTCCACTTCAGTGGAAGCAGAGGTGGACAGTTTGCTCAAACCATCCGTCCCCGATCGGAAGGCCATGGAACCGTCAGCGCAAACTTTGGCGTGATCGGGACCCGTGCGACGCTCAACGAAATCTGATTCGGTCGCATCACGCGAAGGCTGGTTGTCAGTGGGGCTGCAGTTCTAGGGATTTCCCTAGTTGTTGTCGGTGGCTCCTTGATCTAGAAACAGAGCATGACGCCAATTCGCAAACTCTTGCAGGCGGATCGGGAGTCAATGTCCAGGCAGGTTGCTGCGGCTTTCAAACCATGCCGGGGCAAGGTTGCCAAACACCGTCAAGGAGCTACGCACATGAAATTCAATCGTTCTCGCGTGTCAACACAACTCGTGGTTGTTTTCACGGTGATTCTGCTGTTCGTGGCCTTCGGCGGCATCATCGCGCTGGCACAAACGCAGGCCCCGGTCAAGGATCAGACTGCCAGTACCGGGGATGACCCGGAAAAGACAGACATCTCGCCGGTGCAAGACGCCGGAACCGCTCCCCCGCAGGCCTCGCCGCCCATTCCCGAAGAGGATAAGAACTCGCTGGAACTGTACGGATTCGCGCAGGCGGATATGGGCTTCAACTTCGGCCAGGAAGACCCCAACTGGTTCGATGTCATGCGACCGACGAAATTGGATTCGTTCCAGGACCAGTTTGCGCCGAGCGGAACTTGGTTTTTCAGCGTCCGGCAGACACGGTTTGGGGCTAAGACTACTACCGCAACCCCGTTGGGCGAGCTTAAGACCATATTCGAATTCGACTTCTTTGGCGTCGGCGCGGATGCCGGCCAGACTACCATTCGTCCACGTTACTTTTATGGTGAACTGGGACAGTTCGGTGCCGGCCAGACGATAACTCCATTCATGGATCTCGATGTATTCCCGAACATTTTGGACTACTGGGGACCGAACGGCATGGTCTTCTTTCGCAACGTCCAGATTCGCTGGATGCCCAAGAAGGGCAAAAACCGGATCACTTTCGCCGTGGAGAAGCCCGGCGCCAGCGCCGACGGCGGCACAGCCGCGAGCATGATAGACCTGAGCAACGTCCGGGCCCACTTCAATGTGCCGGAATTTACGGGTGAGGCGCGCTTCGCCAACAAACTGGGATACATAAAGCTTTCCGGACTCTTCAGCTATTTCAGCTATACGGACCTGGCTGCTACGTCCACCCAAAACATCAGCGGGAGCGTGCCGAGTTGGGGCATCAACGTCAGCTCGAATGTGAAATTCACCTCAAAGGATGTGGCGCGGCTGCAAGTCATATACGGCCAGGGCTGTGAAAACTATATGAACGATGCGCCACTGGATGTGGGCCCTAAGCTCAACCCGGGCAATTCGGTAACCCCGATCAAAGGCGAGGCTTTGCCGGTGCTCGGCGCTGTTGCCTTTGTCGATCACGACTGGAATAAGAAGTTTTCTTCCGCGATTGGCGGCTCGATGGTCAATATCTGGAATTCCAACGCGGAACTGCCTTCGGACTTCCACCAGGGCTACTACGGGATTGCGAACCTGCTATACAGCCCCATCAAGAACCTCATGATGGGCGGCGAAGCCCAGTATGGACGGCGGGTGAACTTCAGCGACGGCTTTAACGTCAATGACTACAAGGTGCAGCTTTCCTTTAAGTACAGCTACTCCCACATTTTCAATTTTTAGTGGCAGGCGATAATCCGGGTCACCCGAACCCGGGCCCGGATGTCGCCAACAGGGTTACGAGAAACCAAAGCGAGCGAAAACATAAGGAGATTTTTCATGTTCAAGAAACAAATGACAATCGCACTGCTGGCGGCGGCGACAGTGTTTTCAACTTTTGCGTTTCCGGTTCACGCAGTCTCACAAGAAGGACCCGAAGGGAAGGTCAGCCCGGTGGCTCCCCGGCGCGAATTGGTGGAGTCAGTGGTCAAAGAGGCATACGAAAAATTCAAGAACGATACCAACGGTAAGAACGCCGACTATATCCCCTATCTTGCCAAGGTGGATTCCAAATTGTTCGGCATCGCCGTGGTGACCGCGGATAACCAGTCGTTTGCCATTGGCGATGTGACCTATTCGTTTTCCATTCAGTCCATTTCGAAGGTGTTTACCCTCGCCCTGGCCATGGAGGAACTGGGAGCGGACAAGGTCTTTGAGAAGGTTGGTTCGGAGCCGACCGGGCGGGCCTTTAACTCCCCAATTGCGGTTGTGGACATGAAGACCCACACCGGCAACCCGCTGGTCAACGCCGGCGCCATTGCCACCACCAGCCTGATTTCCGGCAGGAACGCGGATGACAAGTGGAACAAGATCCTCAACTTCTACAGCAAGGCCGCGGGAGAAAAGCTGGTGCTGATCGACGAGGTATACAAGTCCGAGGCGGCCACCAACACCGGCAACAAAGCGCTTTCCTATCTCCTGGCCAAGTATGACCGGATCTATGCCGACCCGTTCGAATCCGTGGACATTTACACCAAGGCATGCTCGGTCGGCGTAAACGCCTCGCAGCTCGCCCGCATGGGCGCAACCATCGCCAACAACGGGAAGAATCCCGCGACCGGCGAGCGGGTGTTCAGCCGCGAGAATGTGCCTGAGATTCTCAGCACCATGATGATGGCCGGCCTTTATGACGGCTCCGGTGGCTGGTCATGGCATGTGGGCCTTCCGGCGAAGAGCGGCGTGGGCGGCGGGATTGTGGCCATCGTTCCCGGCAAGGGCGCGATTGCCGTTTTTGCGCCTCCGCTGGACGACGCGGGTAACAGTGTGAAGGCGCAGGAAGTAATTGAGTATGTCGCCAAGAAATTGGACTACGACATCTATACGCCGGCTTCGGTAGGGTTGAAGTAGGAGCTCGCTCGATACGTGTTCCTGAATCGGCGGGCTTTTGAGGGTGCGTGAGATCTCCGAATATTTCTGCGGCTCGCAACAATTGTCATTCTGAAGCCCGCCAAACCCGCGCGAGTGGTTTTTCCGCGCGAGGTTTGGCGTGGCTGAAGAATCTCTGTACTTCGACAAAGTTGCATAGATGCTTCAGCCACGCCGTTGCCCACGCAACTAATATGCGCGGCAACGGCGGGCTTCAGCATGACAGCGGGATGTGCCGGGTGCGTTTGCTGCCCGGCTTACACAATCTCGAAGACCCTTCAGGCGGAGGAGAGAGATGAAACCGATCCGATGTGCCAAGACGCTGCTTTTCTCGAGTATCTTATGGTTTGGGACGAGTGGCCTCAGGCCTGCCAACGCCCAGACTGCAGGTCCGCAAGGAACCGCTCCGGTAATCGACACACAAGCCGCCGCCGATCTCCTTAAAAAGCTTGACCAATTGGTTGAGCAGAATACCAGGCTGGAGCAGCAGAATAAAGAGTTAATGGACCAGATTGAGGCGATGCGGAAGCTTCTGGCCGCACCGGCGGGGACGCCCGTCGCCACCTCCCCCGCGGCAACACCATCGGCTGTTCCAGCGCCGGCAGGAGAGAAGAATGAAATCAGCACAACACCGACCATGGAAGGAACAGGGGAAGGAGAAGCGCCGACCAAAGAGGACAGGCTGTCTACCGTGGAGGGCCCGAAAGGATTCGGCAGTTATACCCCTAACTTCGGCTTCAAAGTCGCAGATACAAAGTATGGTGACTTGAACATAAGCATTTACACCTACGCCCGGTATTTGAACCAGCTTGACCTCGCGCCCACCTACACGAACTACTTTGGTGTCACTTCGGCGGTTCAACGGCGCCAGGATGTGCAGCTAAATAAAGTGCAGATCAAGTTTCTCGGCTGGCTGATGGACCCGAAGTTCCGCTACTTCCTGTACGCATGGAGTTCGAACCCGAACCAGGGCCAGGGTGCGCAGGTGGTGCTTGCCGGGAACCTAAACTACGAATTCAGCAAGTATTTCACCCTCTCCGGAGGCATCAGAAGCCTGCCCGGCACCCGCAGCGTCGAAGGTAATTTCCCCTTCTGGCTGGGCGTCGACACCCGGCTGATTGCGGATGAATTTTTCCGTCCATCCTATACGGACGGAATCTGGGCCCAGGGGCAGGTTACAGACAAGACGAGGTATCAGGTGATGGTGGGCAACAACCTGAGTATCCTCGGGGTAAACGCCGGGCAACTTCCGAACAATTTCAGCACGGTGTCCAGTTCGTTTGCCTGGATGCCGACGACTGGCGAATTTGGTCCGGGATTTGGCGACTTTGAAGACCACAAGCAGGTGGCTACCAGGATTGCTGTCCACTACACGCGGAGCCGCGAAGACAAGCAGAGCCAGCCGAATTCGGAAGCGTTTGAAAATACGCAGATTCGCCTGGCCGACGGGACGATCGTCTTTACCCCCAACATCTTCGGCCCCGGTTTGACGGTCACCGATGTCACCTACCAGATGTCTTCCATCGATGGCGGTGTTAAGTACCACGGTTTCGCCCTGGAAGGGGAAGGCTTCTTTCGCTGGCTTAGCGATTTCCGCGGCGCTCCCGGAGTGCCCACTATCTTCAATCAGGGTTTCCAGGCCCAATTGTCCATGATGGTGACGCCCAAGGCCTTGCAACTTTACAGCGGCGGGTCCATGATTTTCGGCAATCCCTACGGTACGCCCTATGATGCCCGGATCGGCACAAACTTCTTCCCTTTCCACAACAAGGTAGTGCGCTGGAATACCGAGGCTCTTTATCTGTTTAAGTCCCCGGTTGGATACTATGCCGTTCCATTCGTGGTAGGAGGCAAGGGCTGGGTTTTCCATACGAATATGGAAATGGCATTCTGAACTGCGGCCTGCCATCTAAATGGGCGGCCTGAAGAGGTGTACTGAGTGTTGGACGGCCGTATGTCGTTGGCGCCCGGCGGCCAGGACCGGACGTGGCTGACGCCAAGCAACCATTGACCTGTCATCCTGCGCATCGCCGCGGTGGCGCTTTCATCGTGGTAATGACTTGGTGCTGATTCGACGAATTTGAGGTGTCAGATGAAGGTATTTCGCGCAGAGCGCACAAAAAAGCACTTCCGATCCTTTCTCTTATTCTTTGTTCTAATTTTACCGTTCGCGTTGCCGGCGGGCGCGCAGAGCGGCAAAGCAGACGGCACCGCTAACGGCAGCGTAAATCCGAAGCACGTGCCGACTGACGAAGCTGCGATTGCGGCGTTAAAGGCGGCCTATGCCCAGCCGGAGGCCCTGCGGAAGGAGTTTGGCGGTGTCATCTACATGCAAAAAAAAGACGGGTCGTTTGGGTTCAGCGATCCCACGCATATTCCGGTACCGGGCGAACCGGACATCGATGCAACCGAAGTCGACCTTAGTCACCGTCCCCGGCATACGACGATTGCGGCACTCTATCACAGCCACAGCAATGCCCAGGACCGCTCGAATGAATTCAGCGACATGGATCTTGCGGTTGCCTGGGCCATTAGCCGGTCCATGCATACGACGATCGAGCTTTACATGGGCGACGCGAACGGCGGCGTCTACCGTTGTGACGCCGATTTGAGAGATCCGAACCCGGATACGGACGCCGAGGCACGCGCGGAAGGCGACGTCAGAACTATTGTCGAACCCAAGGGGCCGAATGGAACGCGGCCGAATACGGAGGAGCCAGTCACGTCAAGACCGGCCGAGGTGGCTGCGGCGACAAGCACAGGCGGGCCCGCTTTTTCCCGCGAGCAGCCGGGTCAGTCCGGAACCAGGCAATACATCCCCGATGAGGCGACGGCCGTGCGCATCGCCGAGGCGGTCCTGCTCCCCATTTATGGCCCAAGCGAGCTTCAAGCCGAGCGGCCGCTCCGTGCTAAATTGCGCGGCGACGATTGGATCGTGCACGGCGATTTGCACAAGCCGATACGCTCAGGCAAGGTCATCTTGAGCGGCGCCATGTTTGTCGAAATCAATCGAACCACCGGCGCCATCAAGGCGGTTTACCACAGCAAGTAGCCGCCTGCCGCAGGACAGGCATCGCCAGAGGATGCATTGGGAGAGAGCAGCCCAGCAAGCTCTCCCGGGAGTGAGGTCTCTATGCGGAATATATGGTCGCTTATACGGCACAGTAACCAAAAGTTCTGTCTTCTCATCGCTCTGTTCTTGTTGCTCGGGTGCAGTTTTGCCGTTGCGCAATCCACCCCGGAAACGCCTGAAGTCAATGACGTCCATTTCCATCTGACCAACTACATTCAACAAGGAACCGACATTCATGACTTTCTGAAGATCATGGGTACGAAAGTTGGGCGTGTTGCGCTGTTTGGAATTCCGCTGCAGCAGCAGTGGTCTTACCAGAATTCCGGAGACTTCGCACCCACCTACTATCTGCAGACCGACGCACCACTTTACTACTACTCCTTCACGGATGCTTCCATCGCGATGGCGTATCGCTCTCTCACGCCTGAACAACAAGCCCGTTTCGATCCCATGATCACCGGTTTCAATCCGGCTGACATGTATGCCGTGGACCATATTCGACGTGTGCTGCAAACCTTCCCCGGCGTGTTTTCGGGAATCGGGGAATTCACCATTCACAAGGAGTTTGTTTCAGGAAAAATTGCCGGAGAAACGGCCAGCCTGACAAATCCGGCGCTGGACCGCATCCTGGATTTTGCCGCGGAATCCGGCTTGGTGGTGCTGATCCACAATGATGTGGATGTGCCGTTCGCCAAAGAAGGCGCCGAACCCGTTTATCTTGCCCAGATGAAAGAATTTCTGAAGCGGCATCCCGATGCGGTGATTATTTGGGCGCACTGCGGCGTTGGCCGGGTGGTTCGCCCCGTAAAGAACCACCTGGCCATGCTGGAATCGATTCTCAGCGATCCGGCGATGGGGCGCGTGCATTTTGACATTTCCTGGGATGAACTGGCCAAGTACATTGCTTCGAGTCCGGCGGCGGTTCGCGCCACCGCTGACCTGATCAATCGATATCCGGACCGCTTTCTCTTCGGTACCGATGAAGTTGCCCCGCAATCACAAGAAAAGTATCTGAAGATCTACTACCAGTACGACCCTTTGTGGAAGGCGCTGACCCCGGAAGCGAGTGAACAGGTTCGCAAGGGCAACTACCAGCGAATCTTTGACGATGCCAGGCGAAAAGTGCGCGCTTGGGAAGCGGCTCATGTGAAATAGTTTCCAGGTTGGCCTCGGCGGTCGGGAGAACTCGCCATGGCGCGTCGAAATTCGCAGTCGTATGCCTTCCGCAGCGATTGCGAAGCGCTTTCGCGCATGAAAACGCAGGTTGTGTCTGCTTCTTCCCTCCTCAGGCGCGCTGCGCTAATTGCTCTCGTGATGCGGCTTGCGAGATCGCTGTCCGCCGGTACGGTGCAGTGAGGATTACCTATGAAAACCCGCCTCGTCCTAGCCAGTTTGCTTCTCATCGCTTCTCCACTCTTTGCCGGGCAAAAGACCGATGTACTGATCATGAAGAACGGCGACCGCATCACCTGCGAGGTCAAGGACCTCAACGCCGGCGTGCTCTCAGTGAGCCTCGATTACGTCAACGGCACCGTTTCCCTGGATTGGGCGAAGGTAGCGCGCCTGGAGAGCAAACAGCGGTTTGCGGTACACACGCAGGACGGCCGATCTTTCGAGGGCATTCTATCCGCCGTCGAAGCGCCGGGCGGCGGCCAGACCACGATTCAAGTTCAGCAGGACATGGGGAATCTGGTGGAACTGGAACGATCCCAGATCGTGAGCGTAACTCAGGTTGGCGCAAAGTTCTTCCGGCGATTCGAGGGCGCACTGGACTCTGGCATCACCTATACCAAGGGGAACGATGCCACCCAGTACCACTTCGGCGCCGACGTTGATTATGTAAGAACACGCTGGTCTTCAGGCGTCGCCTTCAATTCCAACCTCGATGCCAACAGCGGAACTGCGACTTCCACGCGCAACCAGGTCGTACTCAACGGCAACCGCCTGCTGCCGTGGGAAAACTACTTCTACGGTGGCCAGGGCAGTTTCCTGCAAAGTTCGGTGCAGGGTATCGACCAGCAGTATAACCTCGGCGGCGGCATCGGGCATTACTTTATCAACAACAACCGGGCCAGCATCAAGGTGCTTGGCGGCTTTGCCTGGCAGGAAACCACTTACAAGTTCACCATGTCCACCGAGAGCGCGCAGAATATCGCGGCCGGACTGATTACCGCGCAAGGTAAATTCTTCAAGTTTAAAAAGACGAACCTGACCGTGACCGGGACTCTTCTCCCGGCGCTTTCTGATCCTGGCCGCGTGTACTTCGCCACCAACGCGGCCTACTACGTCAAGTTGTTTGGCGACCTCGACTGGAATGTGTCGTTCTACGGAAACTGGGACACCCGGCCGCCGGCGGGTTTTACTGGCAGCGACTACGGAACCAGTTCGGGGCTTAGTTGGACATTCGGAAACAGGTGAACCACTACCCAGACCGTCCCGCCCGGGAATACGGCTACGCCGGCGAGGTCCGGCTCAGCGGCCAACCTCAATTGGAGGTCCCCGGCTTCAACGGAAGACAGTCACGTCATCATTTTCAGGAGAGCTTGAACGATTTTGTCGACCGGCGTCGCGATGAAGACCAGTGGAACCATGGGCAGCGCCACGGCGAGGGCAACGCGGAACAGGTCAGCCTTACTGATCGGCGTGAGGTGCATGCCGCGAATGACACTATAGCTGGCCCCCAGGTCCGCCTGAGATTGCACGTCGTTTGTGCCCAGCAGGGGTTCCCCTTCCGGAACGCGGCCATGAATCCACTTCTCGTCAAATTCCGCCATGTACCGGTTCGCCAGCCGGCCATACTCCACCAGTCCGGTTCTTCGCAGATGGTATAACGCGGGGGTAAAGACCAGCAGCGGCGCCATCACCACCACAACCGAGATTGCAATATAGGCGTAGATTGGTACTTTTGAATCGGCCAGGCGTTGCCCTTCGTAAAGCACTTCATTCGCGATATGTCCCGCGAGCACGGCGCCCAGGCCGGTGAACAGCATTGCAAAGCGTTCCTGGGCGGCTGGCAGGAAGCCCAGGCCGCCAACATAGTCCGGGTGGGTCGGCAGCAGGTGCAGATTGATTCGGCTCAGCTTCCGCAATAGGGCCGCCCATAACAAAAAGCGCCAGAGCCAGCGGTACATGATAAAGCGGGCGATGGGTGTGCTCACCGCTGCAAACCACCAGCCGGCCCAACTGAAAGCGTGCGCCGGCGTTGATCGCCACGTGGACACGGAGCCGGACAGCCATTCGGCATGCTCGAACAAGAGAAACGTCGGGGCGCAAGCGAGCACGGCCAGGAGCACCTCCGGCAGCACCGCGTCCCGCAAGCGCGCCGTCTGTTCCAGCGCTAACAGGAAGTCGGGCATCTCCGCTTTCCGAACCAGCCCCGACTTCACGAAACTTTGGACGGCGGCATTAAGAGAAGGGTCAATGAAGGCTTCCGCAATGAACCACAGGGGCACGCAAATCAGAAAGCGGCCGTAGACGGCGAGGTCGTAGAACAGGGGGATTTGTACTTGCTTGCCAAATGCGACGCCCTGGGCCAGCGCCAATCCCGCCAGCGGCACCCAGGTAATCAACATAACGGCAACGGCTCTCCGTTGAATATTCGGCAGAGTGCGCAGGCCGAGGCCAAGCCGCAGTAGCAGCTTATAGAAGGGCCCGCCGATTACGAGTGAAAAGTCCTCAATCTCCGGCAGCGACAGATCGGAAACGGCGGGCGCTAAAGGCATGATCTCCTGGTCCCAGAGTTACGGATTGAGCCGCAGCCCATTACATTACGGACTTACGGCGGTGCCTCGGTTTAGATCGTCGTGCTGCGAGAGTAACCACTCGCCTTCCTACATCTTGTGCAGATTGAAGCTTTGCGGCTACTGGGGATTTCCCTAGTATTGGCGAAGCTCCTCCTAACCCGTGCGGTTGTCAGCAAGGTTGGTGGCCCAGGTGTGCAGAGCGTACTTGGGGACCTTCTGACCGGTATCTCTTGCTCCGGTTTTCATGAGCGTAACGGCCCCAAGTTGCCTCTGCAAACCTGGGCCACGCGCCTCCCGAGCCAGCTTCCGGCAAAGAGCTAAACTGATCCTGCACAATTCGCGGGCGATTGGTTCCGCGAGGGTTGAGCCATGAGTGGAATCGCCACATTTGGCATTGTTGGCGGGTACGGTGCAACCGGGAGAATGGTCGCGTCGGAACTCTGGAAGTCCTGCGACGGAGAAATCCTGATTGGTGGACGTGACTTGGCCAAGGGGCAGGCCTTCGCAGCGGAATTCCAAAGCCGGGTGTTTGCAGCACATCTTGATATTTTCCAAACCCATTCGTTGAACGACTTTTGCAGCCGATGTTCGATCATCGTCAACTGCTCCGGACCGGTCAGGTTGCTGGAAGACCGCGTTGCCCAAGCGGCCTTTCGGCAGCGCTGCCACTACATCGATCCGGCCGGCATGATGTTTGTAGCGGAACGGATGAGGGAAAAAAGCAAAGAAATCGCCGATTTGGGGTTATCGTTTGTTGTCTCCGCCGGGTGGATGCCCGGCATCAGTGAAGTGGTATCGGTTCACGCCCACGCTCAGGCTGCACGGCACATGGATACCGTTGATTCCGTGATGGTCTATTGCGGCGACTCCGGGGAATGGTCGGTGAATGCCTTGCGAGATGCGGTCTGGTATATCCGGCAATTGGGGATCCGCAGCCCAGGTTACTTTCATAAAGGCAAGTGGGCCCGCGTCAGTCGGTCAGCGGCTCTCTCCACGACCGATTTGGGGAATCCGATCGGTACCCGGCGCTTCGGCATGTTTTTCACTCCCGAACAGAACGAGATCGGCGGCCAACTCAATGACTGTGACGTTCTGGCTTATTCCTACGTGTCTAGTTTTCGGACCGTCCTGGCTTC
>JBEKOS010000102.1:0-16643 GCA_049521535.1 Terriglobales bacterium
CGCGTACAGGCGGTTACGGGTGTTGGTGGCGGGAACGCCGACGTGGTACTGCACGGCAAGGAACTCTATCGCGTGCCTGCCAACGCCAGCGTGAATCCTCCAGTTGGCTCAAGCTTTGATGAAGCTGCCCTCAAGAAAAGTACAGACGCGTCCCCAACCGTCCAACCACCTAGCCGGCCAGCGACCCCAATCAATACTCCAACAGGCGCATGGAAGGACCCTGCGACTTGGATTCTGTGGTCTATGCAGGACAACGGTAGTGATGTGGATTGGAAACAGGCAATGGACTATTGCGCCAACTTGCGTTTGGACGGGGTTTCCGGATGGGCTTTGCCAAGTATTGACGAATTAGCCGGGCTCTACGACCCAAAGCAGGAGGGAGGCTCTCGCCACATTAAGGGCGGAATCAAGCTCTCCGAGTGCTGCGTCTGGAGTAGAGATGTCCAGGCACAGGCTGCCGGAAAGGCCTTCTACTTCATCTTCAGCGATGGCCGCCGGGCCTTCGACCTGGATGGCATCAAATTCCACAAGCGAGCCGTATGTGTTCGTGGTTCAGCAGAATAATAAGGAACAATAGCCTGATTACTCGTGGTATATTGCGCTCGTAAGCTCCAGGACCGTTTCTAGCCATCTATGTGTTCTTTGCGGCTCCCGCCGAGTCGCAACGGCGGGGCGACGAGGTATGTGAGGCTATGGGCTCCTCCCCAGAGCTCGATCGAATCGGCAGGTACGAAGTGCTCGGGATGATCGGGCGTGGAGACACTGGCACCGTTTATCGGGCCTACGATCGCGGTTTCGGTCGCAAGGTGGCGGTCAAGCTCTTGCACCGGAATGTGTCCGCGACACCGGGCTTTGCGCAAAGCTTCTGCCGCGATGTGGGAGCTGTGGTCAATTTGCGCCACCCTGGCGTTGCGTTGGTATTCGAGCTGGATATTGACCATGGCATTCCGTACCTGGGGATGGAACTGATCGCGGGCAAATCCCTCGAGCGAATCATCGCCGCACAGCCCGATTTCACGCCCATACAGATGCTGGATACGGTCATCCAGGTCTGCAATGTCCTGCATTTTGCACACGTTAGCGGGGTAGTTCATGGCCGCATCAAGCCTTCAAAGGTAATGATCCAACCAGACGGATCTGCAAAGGTGGCCGATTGGGGAGTCGCTCGAGCGGTTGCCCTGCATTCCCGCGATGCTTCGCTCCAGAGCGTCGGCGCACTCAATTTCATGCCTCCAGAGCAGCTTCTTGATCCAGCCAACGTGGACTATCGCACTGATGTATTTTCGACCGGGGTCATGCTCTATCAGATGCTGGCCGGGGTACTCCCATTTGGCGGGACAGAGCCGCCTGAGATAATGGCGAGAATTCTTGAGAAAGAGCCTGCGCCCCTTTCCGCATTTCTGCAGAACTACCCGCGCGAACTCGACGACATAATCGCGCGAGCTTTGGCAAAGCGCCCAGAAGATCGCTTTTTCAGCGCGGAGGAAATGGCGCTGGCGCTTGTGCAAGCGCGTGATTTGTTTAGGCAAATCATGGCCGACACCTATCTGGGCCATGCACGCGCCTGCGTTGCCCGCGCAAATCTGTCGACCGCACAGGAGGCGATTGCTAGCCTGTTGGATATCGATCCGGAGCATGCCGAAGCCCAGTTGCTAATGGCTGATGTACGACGCCTACAGGAGCTTGAGTCGGCGGTGCAGGTAACCCAAGTCTCCAGGGCGGAGACGGAACCAGTCGTGGCAGGGAATCGCTTTACCATCGGAGGCAATCTGGAGCAACCCCTCCAGATCGATGGCGTTGACGCCGGATTATTGCGCATGCGCGCAGAAAAGGTATTTTCTGTCGGCTCGGGTGTTCAGTCAATCGGTCCGGATCAAGAGCGCGTTCAGCGGTTGCTCAGTTTGGCGGAATCTGCCAAGGCGGCGGGCGAATTGGAAATGTCCAGAATTGCAGTCAATGAGGCACTGCATCTGGACCCTGGCAATATGCAGGCCGAGTTCCTAAGAGCGTCTTTGTTGCTTCTGGTAACAGAGAAACCTGACGCAGGCTCGATTAGGCAAACCTTCACCGTCACGGCAAATGAAATCGAGTTCAAACCAGTTGATTCTGAAATTGAAGCAGGCTCTGCCATTCATCGGGAATCGGCCTCAATACCCACGAAGTTGGTCCCGGAGCTTTCTGGCTCGCAGTCTGCGAACTCGCCGGCGAATCTAAAGGTTCATCCCTACACTTCGCACCAGCGTAGGGTTGCAGCCATCTTGAGTGTCGTGCTGGCGATTTGTGCCTTTGGTTGGTTGTGGCTGCATCACCGGGCTAACTCCTCGCCCTCGAATACTACTGCTGCAAGTTCCCTGCCGCTTATTGACAACAAAGACGACAATGCATCGGCTGCCAGGCTGGCGGCGGTTCAGCCCAAAATTTCCGGCGACCACGCTAGTATCGACACCGGTACTCTCACCTCAGGGCAGTACGCACCAAATCCAGCCACGGGAGAGGTTAACTTCTTTTCGGGTCCGACTGTGCTAGCCTCGACGGACGTCGACTGCGTTTGGAGGATAGATGGCAAGCCGCAGGGCGGCTTGGGACACAGTGAGGTGAAGGTGGTGCATTCCTCTTTTGGCGAACATCTGATTCAGGCAACCACTCCCGATGGACTTGATGAATGGCGCGGGGTAATAGCCGTCGGCAAGACAGGCCAGAAAGCCGTGGAGATCAAGCTGAAGGACACCCGCGAGAAAAGATTAGAGCAAGCGGAGGCTCAACGAAAGCAGTTCGAGGCCGCTCTGGCCCAGAACAAGCGACTCGTGGAGGCCGACGCAGAAAGCAAGCGACTGGCGGAACAGAAGCGGTTGGCAGAGGTTGAATCCGAAAAGAAGCAGCAGGAAGCAGTGGAGGCCGATAAAAGACGTCAGGACGCAGCAGCGGAGCAAAGGCGGTTAGCGCAGATTCAGGAGCTAGTGTGGACGGACCAGGCGGCCGGACTGATATGGGCAAAGCACGATAGCGCCTCCGAAGTTACCTGGAGGCAGGCCCAGAATTACTGTACGAACCTGAAGTTGGCCGGACAGTCGCATTGGCGTTTGCCCACGATAGACGAATTGCAGGGGATCTATGATCTGAGCGTTCGGGGTGACCGTAAGATTAAGGGAGGAATAAACATCTCTCGCGGCAGTTCCTACTGGAGCACGACCCAGGAAGGCTCAGGCTTAGCGTGGACGTTGAACTTTGCCGGTTCGCGCTACCCCTTTCAATTTGAGTCCCATTCCGGACTTCGAGCGCTCTGCGTGCATCGTTCAGGAGAATGAACAGCTTTGAAGTTGGGATTGCCCTGCGATAGCTAGCAGCGTGCATTAAGGATCCAAAATTTGGATGTCGTCGTTTCTAAGGGTGAGCGAGAAGGAGCAGGACCGCATTCAGTTGGTCCCGCTGAAAGGCTGAGAGGTATGGAATCCGTGGCAGAACTTAGGAAATTAGGCAAGTACGAATTGGTGGAGGTTGTCGGGCACGGCGAAATGGGGACCGTATACCGAGCCATCGATCCCGCCACCGGCGAGCAGGTCGCCATAAAATCGTTGCACCCCGAGGTCGCCGCCATTCCCGGATTAGCTCGCCGCTTCACAGACGCCATTCTGGCCGCCATTAACTTACGTCATGCGAATATTGTGGTCGCACATGATATCGGCGAGGATGATGGCATTCCGTATGTGGTAACGGAGTTTCTCTCAGGACAGGCCCTCGATAAATTCGCCGCCACGCACTCCGAGTTCACGCCGGTTCAGATGATCGGCACCTTTGTCCAGATATGCAATGCGCTCCATTATGCTCACGAACAAGGCATGATTCATGGCGGCTTAAAGCCCGCCAATGTAATCGTCCTGCAGGATGGATCGGTAAAACTCACCGATTTTGGGGTCGCACTGAGCAGCCTCAGTCACACAACCCCTGGATCGTCAACCGGTCGTAACGCGTCGCGCTACGCGTCCCCGGAACAAGTTAGTGGCAAATCAATTGACCACCGCTCCGACGTATTTTCATCTAGCGTCATGCTGTTCCAATTGCTCGCCGACGATCTTCCATTTGCCACTGGAACTGACCCTGTTGGTCCGCCGCCACCGCTGTCAAGATACCTTCAAGACTACCCCAAGGAAATGGACCGCATTATGGCACGCGCGCTGGCGGTGAACCCGCAAGACCGCTATGCCGACTCGGCAGAAATGGCCGCTGATTTGTCCGTAGCCCGGGATGCGTTTAAGCAAATCCTTGTCGAAGGCTACGTCGAATATGCGCGCACCTCCATTTCCCATTCCGAATTGGAGACCGCCCGTGAAGTGCTCGATTCACTGCGGGAAATCGACGATCAACTCCCGGTCCTCAAGGAATTAATGGACGAGATACAGCGCCGGCAGGACCCGCAGTGGATCGCGCGAGAGGTTGCAACGCTACGAGACCAGGCTGAGCGCGCACTTGCAGAGAAACGCCTGGCTGATGCCGCTCGGCTGGTAGACGAGGCGCTTCAGTTGGACGCGAGTGACGCCGGTCTATTGTCAATGCGCGCTGAGATCCACGAAGCTGAATCTACACACCAAACAGCCGAAAGCTTGCTAGATAAGGCGGAGTCCGCATTACAGGCACGCAAACTGGAAGAGGCAAGGACTGCGGTGGATAAGGCGCTGCGCTTGGAGCCTCAAAATGCAAGGGCTGCCAACGTTCTTACGACACTGGTGCGGCAGGCAGGAGATACCGGCAGGCAGCCCGAAAAGACGCACCCGCCAGATGCCGCTCCCCCCTCTGTGGCGAGTGCGATGCCTACCATCCCGGGATCTTTGTCCATCGGGATTCTTAGCGGCCCCGCTACCGCGTCTGTACCTTCTGCCGACAGGGACACGACGGGCTTGGGGCGATTTGAAAATTCGTCGTCGAAGAACTCAACCCAGGTACGCTTGCAACAAGCGTTGCGCAATCCGAGGATTCTGGCCGTTGCGGCTGCGGTGATCCTGGTTCTGGGCTTTGCCATCGCTGCCGGGGTCCGGTCCAAGCACCGGCCAAAGCCACAAGACACCAGTGGCCAAGCACTTTCGCCAGGGGCCGTTCCTGCAATCACAACCGCCGGCACATCGCAGGAATTGGCTTCGAATGCGCCCGGCGTCAGTCCGGGCGGGACAACAAGCGCAACTCCTGTAGCCCCCACGACCGAGCCGGTGGCAGTCAATGTGCCCAGCCTGGCGGCTTCATCAGACGTTAACTGCGATTGGAACATCGATGGCAAGCCACAAGAACCGTTGAAGCAGGGCGATCAGAAACTCGTCGCGGTTTCGGCCGGAAAACATCGCATCGTGGCGACCTCACTGGACGGACTCGATCAATGGAAGACGGATATTACAGTCGGCAAGACTGAACAGAAAACACTGCAAATCAAATTGAACGCGGTGGTCCAGAAACGGCTGGACAAGCTGCAGGCTGAGCAGAAAAGCCTGGCGGATGCCGAAGAGGAAAGAAAGAAACAGGCAGAAGCGGACGCGGAAAAGCAAAGCCTCGCCAAAGCCGCTGAAGAAGCTGAAAACAAGCGGCGGGCCGACTCTGCTGCTGCCGCCGAGAAACAACGCCAGGCCGAGGCGGAAATGGAACAGAAGCGAGCTGCGGATGCCGAGGCAGCGCAAAAACAAGCCGCCGATGAAGCGGAGCAAAAGCGCCGTGCCGCACTTAACAAGAATCTTTGGGAAGATCCAGCCACGGGGTTATGGTGGGCAAAACGAGACAACGGCAACGACGTGAACTGGCGGCAGGCCCAGACTTACTGTAACAGCCTGACCGTGGCAGGCTACTCTCATTGGCGCTTGCCGACCATAGACGAACTACAGGGCATTTATGATCCGGGCCTGCGCGGCGTTAATCGCGTCAGAGGCGGACTACAAACCTCAGGCGGTTATTCGTATTGGACCAACACCCGGGAGGGCTCGGGCCAGGCTTGGACCTTCAATTTCGCCGGCACGCGATACCCCAACCAACTTGAGTATCACACCACCACCCGGGCTATTTGTGTGCGCAAGGGCGAATAGAGCATGAGTTCACTTTGCCAGTTCGTACCCGGCAAAGAAATAACTCACTTCGAAGCGCGCGGTGTCATCCGCGTCGCTGCCGTGAATGGCATTGCGCTCTATGTTCTGAGCGAATTGCTTGCGAATCGTCCCCTCTGCGGCCTTGGCCGGATCGGTGGCGCCCATCAATTGCCTCAACTCCGCAATGGCATTCTCTTTTTCCAACGCCATTACCACAATTGGCCCGCTTGACATGAAATCGGTGAGCGACTCGAAGAATGGCTTGCCCGCGTGGACCGCGTAGAATCCCTCAGCCTGGCTCTTGCTGATATGCAGCATCTTCATTCCAAGAATGCGAAAGCCCTGTTTTTGAACAATGGCTGTAATGTCGCCGATGGCTCCCTTCGCCACGGCATCCGGCTTGATAATGGTAAAAGTGCGTTGCAGTGTTTTCATAATCTCCTCAAGAAAGCAGGAAGTTAACCGCAAACCGCGAGGAAAAGCCGACGCATCGGCGCCATTCAGTTCCGCACGAAGCTTTGCTACCTGCTGCTCAGTACCTGCACCAGCGTTTCCCCAATCTCCGCCGGTGACTTTGCTACCCGAATGCCCGCATCTTCGAGCGCGTGCATCTTTTCCGCCGCGGTACCGTGTCCTCCGCTAATGATCGCACCCGCATGGCCCATACGCCTGCCCGGGGGAGCGGTTTGCCCGGCGATGAAGGAAACTACCGGCTTGGTAACGTGTTGCTTGATGAACTCGGCAGCCGTTTCCTCGGCGTTGCCGCCAATTTCGCCGATCATGATGATGGCTTCGGTTTCCGCATCCGCCTGAAACAAAGTGAGCGCATCAATGAAATTGGTGCCGATGATCGGGTCCCCGCCAATGCCAATTGCCGTGGATTGCCCGATGCCGCGCACGGTCAACTGATGCACGGCCTCGTAGGTAAGCGTGCCAGAGCGGGAGACAATGCCGATATGGCCCTCGCGGTGAATACGTCCCGGCATGATGCCGATCTTGCACTTCCCCGGCGATATGATTCCCGGACAGTTGGGGCCGATCAGCCGCGATTTTCGGGCCTTAAGAAATTCCCAGACCTTGATCATATCGAGGGTCGGAACACCCTCGGTGATGCACACGATCAACGGTATCCCCGCGTCTGCCGCTTCCATAATGGCGTCACCGGCAAATGGCGGCGGCACGAAAATTACGGTCGCGTTGGCGCCGGTAGCGCGCACGGCCGCTTCCACGGTGTTGAAGATCGGCCAGCCTTCATGAGTGGTGCCGCCCTTTCCCGGCGTCACACCGCCAACGACGGTCGTGCCGTACTCGGCGCACGCTTTCGCATGAAACGTACCTTCACGGCCAGTAAGGCCCTGAACCAATAAACGCGTAGATTTATCAATTAGAACGCTCATCGAACTCCTGCTATTTCACCCTTGGTCGCAAATAAGCAGCAGATGCGAAGGGATTTGTTATTAATTGGACGATCGTGCCTGGACATCAATCACTTTTCTTTCGGTTTCCACAACCCAATTATGTTTCCGTCGGGATCGGCGAGCCACGCAAAAGAACCCGTGGGAATTTCGACGGGTGGGACAAGTGTCTTCCCTCCTAGGCCCTCCGCCTTGGAAAGATAGGCATGCAGATCGTCCACTTGCACATACACCGTAACGTAGTGCTGTGGGTCGTGACCCAGCGAGGTTATGTGCCCCTGAATGCCGCTGCCGGCAGCGGTGTCAATCATGGCCGCCGGGCCCATCACGTTGATCTTCCAGTCAAAAAGCGAGCGGAAAAACTCCTGCGTCCGCGCGCTGTCGCGACATCCAATCTCGAAATGCACTACCGGTTGCCCCATCGTTTCTCCTACTTTTGGGCGGCGGCGACAACCTTTTCCGCCGCGTCCTTCATGGTCTCGGCCACAATGAAGTTCAATCCTGATTTCTTCAGAATTTCGCGTCCGGCCTCGACATTGGTGCCTTCCAGACGCAGCACGATCGGCAGTTGAATGTTTGTCTTCTTTGCGGCAATGACTACCCCATTGGCCAGCGTGTCGACACGCAGGATACCGCCAAAAATGTTGATCAGCACCGCGCGAACATTCTGATCGCTGAGAAGAATTTCAAACGCGTGGGTCACCTGATCCTCGTTGGCGCCTCCGCCTACATCGAGGAAATTGGCCGGCATGCCTCCCGCGTACTTGATGATGTCCATCGTCGCCATGGCCAGGCCCGCGCCGTTCACCATGCAACCGACATTGCCATCAAGCTTGATGTAATTCAGGCCGTATTTGCTGGCTTCCACTTCCAGCGGGTCTTCCTCGGTCAGGTCGCGCAGTTCCTTGATTTCAGGATGGCGATAGAGCGCGTTGTCATCGAAATTAATCTTGGCATCGAGGGCAAACAGCCGGCCGTCGGTAGTGGAGATGAAGGGATTTATCTCCACCAGCGAGGCGTCGGTTTCCTCGGCGGCCCGGCTGAGGGCGCTCATGAATTTCACCGCCGGATTGATCTGTTCGGGCTTGAGCCCCAGGGCAAATCCCAGCTTGCGTGCCTGGTAGGCCTGCAGGCCGAGTCCCGGCTCGAGGTGCTCTTTCACGATGGCGTCTGGATTTTCGGCCGCAACCTGTTCAATTTCCATGCCGCCGGCCGCCGACGCCATGAACACGTTCTTCGCTGCCTGACGGTCGAGGACAACGCCCAGATAGAACTCCTTCTCAATGGGCAGTGTCTCTTCCACCAGCAAGCGGCGCACGACCCGGCCTTCCGGTCCGGTCTGATGCGTAACCAGCGTCATGCCGAGCATCTTGCGCGCCCAGTCCGTCGCATCGCCCACGGACTTCGCGATCTTGACCCCGCCCCCTTTGCCGCGGCCGCCAGCGTGAATCTGGGCCTTGACCACAACTCCGGTGGCGCCGTTGGCAAAAAGATTGCGGGCTGCCTGCTCTGCTTCTTCGACCGTTTGTGCCATCTCGCCGCGCGGGACCGCTACGCCATAGCGGGCGAGGACCTTCTTTGCCTGATATTCGTGGATTTTCATTCGTCGCCGCGATTCGTGAATTTCGTGCCGGAGTTTATGAGCCGGAACGGGTGGAACTGAGGTGTAAGAGAGATTCTAAGGCAAACGGCGAATTGGGGCAAACTCCAAAAGCCTTCGCCGCACCCGCCGCGGCGTGCCGTGGGGATTCACGCAGATGAAGGCTGAGCCTTGGCTAAAGATATGTCATCCTGGCTTCTGTCTCCCGGTTTTCTACCACGTTCCTTCTGACTCCTTACTTCTCTTTCCTGTCTCCTGACTCCTCAGTCCTTTTCTCCTCTTCCATGTGACGGATCGCTTGACGTCGCCGTGTTCACGTCCACATGCAGCGAACTCGCCGGCGGAAAACCGGGAGGGTAGCAATTTCCATCCGGAGCATAAGTCGCCGCACAAGACGCAGTAAATTCCCTGCGCCGAGGAGACTGCGCAAACTGCCACACCGTGCCGAAGCCCACGCCGCTGGTGGCAGGGGCAGGAGCCGACTGCGGGAAGACACAGCCCGGAGACGGCTTGCATGCATCATTGGTCACCCAGTAGGTGATGTCGCGAGAAGCCGCGTGCTCCTTGATGTCAACTGCGGTCACGACTGAAGTCCCGTCGCCTTCGTCCGCAGGCATGCCCGAACAATAAACTCCCGCACGAAAACCGGCCACCGTAACGGCATCCATCCATGCGAACAAATAGGCTTGTTGCTCAGGCAGCAATCGGCCACCCTGTTCCTGATCCAGAAAAATCACAGTCCTCCCGGGAAATCCTTCTCTGGTTGCCGCCCCCGCAGCCGCCATGCCATCCCTCTTTCCGAGCGCGGCCGGACGAGAGCGAATTTGGGCATACAGCTTTCCGTTGAACAGCACGAGGAACCCGAAGCCCGCCGCTTCCAAGGTCTTGCGCTTGCCTCGCCATGAATTGTGGTTTTCTCCGGGAGGCGGATTCAGCCAGTATCCGCTATACGCGAACGTCTTCCGAAGTGCGGGCAGCGCAGCGTCGCCGGGATAATCATTGCGATCAAAGCCGAGAAAGCCGGGCTGACTTGTCCGAGCCGCCCGCCCTTGCGCTAGGCCGGCCCCGGAGATGAGCATTGCCGCAATAAGAATAATGGCGAGCGGAATTCTGCGTTCCATGCAGTCGGATTCTATCAAGGCTGCCACCTTGCCAAACGCATTGCGTCGAAGGTGATCAAAGGGTTCGAAGGTTGTCCTCGAAGATGATCAATTTTGTTGGAAGGCTCTCATGCGGCGGCCACCCTAAGTGCAATGGATTCTTAAAGGCTTTCAAGGCTATCAAGATGATCATCGCATTTTTCTGCTTTTCGTTTCCTCCGATCCGTTTCCATCCGTGCAGATCAGCGGCCAAGACTTTCGGAATCAGCCTGGCCAAACTGCCGGCCAGAGTGGCCAATTGGCCATCCTGATTTTTGCATGTAAGTCGTTTGTAATCATCATGAGGTCCAAGTGGCCAACACTATTTTTTATCAGCGTCGAAGGCGGCCATCTCTCTTGAAGAGGCCCATTGAAGGTGCCCATTTTCGCGTGAAGACGCCCATAGACGCTTGAAGGCGCCCATCGAGTAGCGGGCCCCGCAAGCCCAACGGAATCGTGAAGAGGTTGAAGATGCTGAAGGCGCCAATAACAATTCGAATTGACCGCCATGTTCTAAATAGGCTCCCTGTCTGACGCCCGCCGAGCGGCAACTAACGGCTGCCATTTTGCCGGACGTCGCGCTGACCGACCGACAAGGGCAGAGTGTTGGATGCCGTTTGGCGCAGGTAAAGTTCTCAACAAATGGGGCGACTGCGGCGCCTTGTTCGGTTGTTCTATCAATTAGTCGCAAGGTCAGGTCGACTCCCTTCTGCCGGCCACCAATTCCTCAGGCAGGCTAATTGCCGGATGGCTGTCGGCTATCTTGATTTTCGGCTTTCGCGAACTGCCGCAACGAGTTGGTCGCGGGTCAAATTGGTTTCCACAAAGCCAACGTCCAGTGGTGAAGCCTCAAGCGCAACCGGCGTCACTTGGAAGGCCAAACCCCCGCGGCGCTGGATACGTACCGCTCCGGCCTTTCGGGCTCGATCCAGTACCTTGGCCAGGTTTTGGCGCGCTTCAGAATAGGTATAAACTTCCATGGTTCCCTCCTACACGTCAATTACACCAAGTCCAATCGCAGCGGCGGCCCGCACCAGCGCGGCATCGAGCGAAATGAGGGGCAGGGCGAATTGTTGGGCACAAATCAGCACGTACGCGTCATAAGCATAGATGTTTTGCCGGGCGGCAAGCGTTACCGCCTGATCCAGGTCAACCTCGGTAAACGCGATCGGTATCTGCTCGTATAGAGCGATAGCTCTTATGGCGCTTTCCCTGGTGATGCGCCGCCGCTTAATCATGGCGGAGAATGCGTTGCCGATCTCCCAATGAAGCGAAGTCGGCGCTCGCAGGGTCGCGCCTTGCGTTGCCGCCAATATTGCCGGCCGGTGCGGCTCGCCGGTAATCACGGCGAGGATGGCGGAAGTATCGATGACAATTTCCATGCGGGTACCGATCTGTACAATTGTACAATAGGTATGTCCTCGCATGCTCAGTCTTTTTCAACACACGATGAGCCTGAAAGAGGTGTCATGCTGAGGATTGACAATAAGCATGAAGGCAGCAGGCGTTTCTTTGCGCGCTCTGCGCCTCAGCGGTAAAATGACTGATCTGCGTCCATCCGCGAAAATCCGCGGCGAAATCTACTTGCCCTGCCTTGCATTGAGCCGCGCATGCCCGGCACCAAGGCAAACCTTGGCCCACGCATGCCATTGAACGGGAGGCATACGCCAATTTTCTGGCGCTGACACCGTCTGGCGAGAACCTGGATTTCACTGGACGGGAAAAGACTCAGGCGCTTAAGCTGATAGTCGTATATATGACTTCCGTTGAGCAGAACCTTACCGAACCCGAAACTACTCGCATAACGATCTCCTGGTCGAAAGACACCGATCGCGCCCTGCGCTCCTACCTCGGAGACCGGGGCATGAAAAAGGGCGCCCTTTCAAAATTCATCGAGGAAGCGGTGCGGTGGCGCTTCTTTCACAAAGCGGTCGGCGACGCACGCCAAGCTTTCGCGGATGTTCCTGAAAGCGAACTGGTGAAGCAAATTAACGCTGCGGTCGAAGCTGTGCGCACCAAGCGCTTTCGCAGGCGCATTGGCAGGCGCTAATGCTCGTCATCCTCAATACTAACGTTCTCATCTCGGCCCTGCTTTGCTCCGACGGTACCCTGGCAAGACTTCTTGATGCCTGGGAGCACCGGCTTTTTACCCTCGTCTGTTGCGACGAAATCATCGCTGAACTGCGCGAGGTCGCGACGCGGGCGTTCTTTAAGAGGAGGCTTTCCAGCGGTTCCGCCACATCGCTGGCTGTGGAGTTACGTGCATTTTCCGTGTGCTTCGCTGACTTGCTCTCCGGCCCCATCGCGCCGGATCCAAAAGACAGTTTCCTGCTCGCCCTGGCCGAAACCAGTCAAGCTAATTTCCTGGTCACCGGCGACAAGGAACTACTCGCCCTGAAGCGACACCGGTCCACCCGCATAATTGCCCCTGCCGGAATGTTCGAGTTGCTGAAGAAGGCGGAGCCTTAGATTCGCGGGCAAAGAGAGGCTTCGACTCCGTGCCGGAAGGCACGGCATCAGTCTCGAAAGGCGTAAGGCGAACTGGTAAAATGCGGCGATGCGCAAATCAGTCACCTTCCACTCGCTCGGTTCCTTATTTGTCGCGACTGGGCTGTTCGGAATCGGCCTGAGTTCAGCCTTTGCTCAGGGGCCGAATGACGCCGCGCTCGTCGCCGCATTCGGCGGCCGCCCGCCCCGAGCGTGTCCAACCATCACCCGCCACCCTTCGAAGGATGAAGCGGCCATTCTGGTTCAGTGCACGATGGAAGGCCCGTTTGGGACCATTGAGAATTTGCTCACCAACGTCAAAGTGCAGATTACCGGATCGCGGCGATTTGACCCGGCCAAGGACACAATGGAGCCAAAAATCGATTCGCAGGGCACCATCTACACCATAAAGGGGAATGCCCAGGCCTACACGTGCAGCAATAAGGAAGGCTTGCCGCCGAACAAGAATTGCGTTGTCGGCCAGTTCGTCGACGCCACAGGCACCTGCTGGAAGACCACAGACGCCGGCGGCTATCGCTGCAAATTTGAGAGCCCGTCCATCGGTTTCATGCCAATGCAGCCTCCGCCGGCAACTTTTTGAAAGATCTGCATCAGGGTTCGCCGCGTAATGTCCGGCTAACGTGGAAAGCCGCGGACAGTAATGACAACTTTCTCGTTCTTCCTCTGCGTCCTTTGCGGTGCGGCTCTTTCGTAATCTGCGCCCATCCGCGCAAACCCGTGGCGCTAAATACCCTTCGAGTCTTGCGACCATACTTTCTGATTCATGCCGAACAGTAGGGGGGTGGTCAGAAACCGGGAGAAATCGGGGACGCTCCGCAGGTTTCCGAGGGAAAAGCGGGGCTGATACTCGCCGCAGTTCACGCCTCGCCGTGACCCGTGGCGGCCCGCGCTTCGCATCAAAATCTCGCGGCACTAGCGACTCCTCCGCGATCAGCGTAAAGTTGGGCTGGAGTCCGCAATCGGCGGCGGGGCGCGGCACAGACTGAGCTTGGCAACAGGTTAACGGATCGTCTCGCGCGCTTCTCAATTCGGCCTTACGGGGGCGGCGGAAACTCCGGACCGTATCCAAAATTGCATGCGCCTCCCCATCCGTCAGGCCCGCCACCGCGCTTGACCCAAGAACAATTCTCCGCAGGGTCTACAATCGCCGCTCGCACGGGATAGCGTTCCACGTGGGCATTGCTGACCAGAGATAGACCGCTCTATCGTTCCACTAGGTTCTCAAGCGTCGCGTAGAACTCGGGAAATGAAATGCCTGCAGCTTCGGCGCCCTGAATATGGCTATCGCCATCGGCCCGCAAAGCTGCTACAGCGAAGGCCATGGCAATGCGGTGGTCGCCAAAGGACTGCAATTCGGCTCCATGCAGCCGCTGATTTCCTAGAACGCGCAGACCGTCGTCGTATTCTTCGACCTCAGCTCCCATGGCTCGCAGGTTGGCCGCGACGGCGGCAATGCGGTCAGATTCCTTCACCCGCAGCTCGCGAGCATCATGGATCTCAACTCCTTCCGAGGCGTATGGCGCTATCGCAGCGAGCACTGGCAATTCGTCAATCAACGCCGTGGAGAGCGCGCCGGAAATACTTACTCCGCGCAATCTTCCATGACGCGCCTGAAGAGCGCCGGACAGTTCGCCATGCCTTTCCTCCACTCGCAAGATATTGAGGCGCAGGCCAAGAGCGCGCAGCACGTCCAGGATTGCCGCCCGCGTGGGACTCAGCAGCAGGTCATCGAATACCAGGTTGGAATCCGGAAACAACGCGGCTGCACCAAGAAAGAAGGCCGCGGTAGAAATATCGCCCGGAATCAGAGCATGGACCGGCTTCAGTGGCGCGCCCGGCCGTACGCGAATTCGGCCGCGGGCGATCACATCCACGTCCGCTCCGAATGCCGCGAGTGCCAGTTCGCCGTGGTCACGGGTGCGCTCCGGTTCCAGCACCACGGTTTCCCCCTCCGCATAAAGACCGGCAAAGAGTAGGCATGACTTCACCTGGGCACTGGCCACCCGCAGCAAATGCTCTACGCCGTGCAACCGGCTTTCGCCGATGCTCAAGGGCGGGCGGCCATCTTCGCCCTGGGCTGCGATCCGAGCGCCCATCCGGCGCAACGGTTCCACAATGCGCTCCATGGGCCGGCGCGATAGCGAGGAATCGCCTTTCAGCTCGCTGCTGAATTTCTGGCCGGCAAGAATACCCGCCAGCATGCGGATGGTAGAACCGGAATTTCCGCAGTCCAAAGGCTGCGAGGGACTTTTCAAGAAAGGTCCGTTGCCTTCTATTTCGACGACGCAGGAATCATTGACACCGGGCTCTTTGACTCCGGGAGGTTTGACTCCGGGAGCTGGGCGCAGAACCTCGCAGCCCAGGAACTCCATGCAGCGCAGTGTGGCGGCGCAGTCGGCTCCGGTGGCAAAATTCTCCAGGCGGGAACAGCCGTCGGCAATTCCCGCCAGCATGGCATAGCGATGTGAAATGGACTTGTCGCCCGGAAGGCGCAAGCTGCCCCGGATGTTCCGCGCCGGACGAATCAACATAGGCGGTATGCGATCGGCCTGCAGGCTCTTAGCGGCTCGATGCCTTGCCCTGCGCCTGCCGTTCGCCAAGGACTGCGGGCGACACCTCGGTCGCCTTGAGGCCGAATTCAAATTGCGGCGTCTCGGGTCCGCGTCCCCAACGATTCACTTCCCAATGGGCGCGCATGGCATGAACCGCCGGAGCGTTTGACAGATCGAGCAGAATGGAGTGCTGGCCGGGATAGAACAATTGCGGGAACGCACCCAGAGTCTTCGCGGCACCCTTTTCGTCCGGTTCGCCTTGCACACTGACATCAAGAGATTCCTGTTCGACTGCGGCGGTTATGTTCAGTTGGAGCAGGAAAATGCGGTTGCCCGCAGCACTGATGTCCACCAGAGGCCCGTCACCTTTGGCAGTGACGGTGCTCTTTTCGTTAACCAAATAAACATCAAACATGGCAGCTAAATTCTAGCAGAGAGGATTTGTCTCCACGGGGGAAATTCTTATCCCGGCATGTGATCCAGCAACTTGCGAATGGCCCCGTGGCACACATCCGGTTGCTCGAACACCGCCAGGTGTCCCGCACTCGGAATGCGCTGCAAACGACTATGTGGAATTCCACGCTGCATCGTTTCGCCTACCGCAACCGGCGTCAGCACATCCTCTTCGCCGAAAAGCAGCAGCGTGGGCACGTCGATCGTTCCAAGCGTAGTCATCGAATCAGGGCGCGCGGCCATGCCTCGCTGGGTCACTGCGATTCCCGCGGCAGTCGAAGGCAACGCCATTTCCCGCACAGCGGCGACCAGATCGGGACGGTTCGATCTGGTAGTCTCGCCTACGAGTTTGGGCAAAAGCGAATCCAGGAACCGCGACGGGCCGTCCCTCTCAACGTCAAAGGCCGCCTGTAAACGAGCACGGCGCGCCGGTTCCGCATCGGCTTGAGCCTTGGTATCTGCAAGAATCAGGGCGCTGACACACTCTCGCGACCGGCGCCAAACTTCCAGCAACACATAGCCGCCTATCGAGACGCCCCCGAATACCGCCTTGCCGACCCCTGTCGCTTCGCAAACTCGGCCAATGTCAGCCGCGTGCTTTTCCATGGTGGCTGGGTCTGCGCCGGGGCTGGATTTCCCATGCCCGCGCAAATCCATCAGGATGACTCGGAATCTACTCGCCAGACGCTCCGCCACTGGTAGCCACAGCTTGTGGTTCAAGGGAAATGCGTGCAGGAGGACAACGTCCGGCCCGGCGCCGAGCACGTCGTAGAAGATTTCCGTATCGCCGGAGCGTATCAGCATGGCCACGAGGAATTTGTGACTAAGACAATTGGATGCTGGATTTTCGTGGAGCGTGTTTCATAAATGGCGGTCAGCCAGGTGAGAGCGAGTCATCGGGGCTGAAGAGCGTACGTGTG
>JBEKOS010000103.1:0-10886 GCA_049521535.1 Terriglobales bacterium
GCGTTGCCATAGCGTGCCAGGTAGAGCGCGCGGGCCTCGGCCACTTCCGGCTCCGGCACACGGAGAACATTACCTACCAGCGTGACCCGGGACGCCCCGAGCGGATCGCCTTCGCCGTCGCCTTGCGTGACGAGCAAGCTGGCGCGAGGGTCCCCTTGAAGGTTCTGCGTGTGCATCGCCATGGTGCTGATAAGAAAAATGGGACGACCGTGATCGTCGAGCCCGTACGGCATGACCGATCCAAAAGGGAATCCTGGTTGCTTACGCGACAGGGTAGAAAGGCTTCCGATACGACCCAAATAGGCCAACGTACGTGCCCGTTCGGCGAACGAAGGTTCCGGAACCGGAGGCTGGTCGCTTGCCGGGCCCGGGCCCGCGTGTTTTCGGGTAGAAGAGGAAGACATGGGTGAAGTCTAACTCATTTCGACGAAATCGAACGCAGACCAGGCGCGGACAGAACGGGCATCAAGAGGCATCGAATTTCTTCCCGGCAGCTTCCTTTATTCTGGCTTCGAGGGAATCGAGGCGGAGCAGGGCGCTTTCTACTGCCGGTGTGCCCTCATCACATACCTTTCGTGCGTTTACAAGTGCGCGCTCTGCCATATGGCTGACCTGATGTAATAGCTTGCGGATTTCCGCTTCCAGCCGGCCGCGACTCTCCAGGACACGATTGAGAATATCGCCCTGCACCCGTGAACTGTTGGTTTCGAGGAGCTGGTTAAGAAACTGAACGGCTTCGCGCGCAATGACCGCGTGCGCGCCAACCAACCCCAGAAAAAGGTCGGCAAACCAACGTAGTGGCGACGCCGGCTGGGCCTGCTCGATCAACTCCAGGAAGGAAAACCTGGAGCGTGTGCGAAATCCGGTTTCGGCTTCAAGCGCGTGCGGCATGGCCGCCAGCTCCGGTATTCCCGCATCAGCAAGCCGCGTGAGGAACTCGTTGCCCATCTGCTGGAACCGGCGAGCAACCAGCCGGTACTGGTTTTCGCCTTCCTCCTGCTCGAGCCGCAACCACGGCAATACATGACGTTGCGCAATCTCTTGGGCCTGCTGCATAAGATGCCGCCGGTACGCCGGTCCTGCGGTGCGCGGGACAGCGTCCACAACAAGGCCAAAGTGCTCAACTGCAAGCGGCGTCACCGCGGAAAGGAACGCTTTGCGCCGCTTCAGGAACAAGTCGGAGATGCTCTGTTGCTCCGCCATGAAAAGATAGCCCAGTTCCCGCACGGAGCGCCCGGCCTCGGCGACAGTTTGCTTCATCGCGGCGATTCGGCGCTCAGATTCTTCAATCGGGCGCAGCAGGGCGGCGCGCTCTTCACAAATCATGACCAGCAGTTGCTCGCTAAACCGCTCAAATCCGCGCGCGCCAGCCGACCGGACCAACTGCGTGCCGGAGTCGCCCACGAGCCGCTCAAGCCGGTCAACCAGCTTTTGCCAATCGCGCTCGGGCCCGCGCTGTTCCAATCTTTCGAGCGCGCTGACTTCAAAGATCGCCTCAGCCGCCTTGTGCAATCTTTTCTCCAGTTGCCGTTGCGCGAATGCGACCGCCGCTACCTTTTCGTCTTCGGTTGCGCGGTCAGCCTTATTCAGCACCAGAACCAAGTGATCAATATGCCCAGCGACTGCTTCGATCAGGGCAAGTTCTTCGCCCGCTAGGGGAGGGTCGGCGCCAATGACGATCAATGCGGCGTCGATTTGGGGGACAAAAGCGTGAGTTGCCGCAGTGTTGCCGCTAAACACGGAACCCAGGCCCGGCGTATCCACGAAACACAAGCCCGTCGCCAGCAGCGGGCTGGGTACAAAGACTTCGACCGCACTGATGCCCTTGGCGTTCTCAGGGTTATGTTCTTCAGTTACGTATTGCTCCAGGTCGGAAACGGAAACCTCATGCCAAGCGCCGTCCTTTGTCCGAATCCTGGCACTTCGGTTCCCGCTATAGCGGATTACCGTCGGAACCGCCGTCACCGGAGTGAATCCGGCGGGAAGAATACGGTATTGAAGCAGTGCGTTGATGAGAGTAGACTTGCCGCGCTTGAACTGTCCTACGCAGGCCACATAGAACCGGCCCTCCCCGAGGCGTTCTGACAACTCTCGTGCCTCCGAGGCGATGTGCTCAGCGCCAAGGTCCTCTGCAATTGCGGCGAGCCTGGCGAGACTGTTGGCGGCGAGGTTATCTTCAATTACTTGTTCTCCGGGGATCAATCCCGTCATGCAATTCTGTTCCATTCCATACTCGCGGCATTCATGGCTCCGAGCGCACGCCCTCCTGGTGGACGTACTTGATCACCTCGACATCGGATATGGCGATCAGTCCCTCGGAAACCATTGCATCCAGGGCAGGGAACAGCTTCGTAAGGTTTTTCTCGGTGTCTACAATGCTGACCATAATGGGAAGATCGGACGAGAATGAAAGTAAGTGTGAGCGGTGAACCAGCGTGCTGGCGCCATAGCCTTCTATGCCGCGATAAACGGTTGCGCCTGCGATGTCCAGTTCACGGCACTTTTCCACAATGGCCCGATAGAGGGGCTTACCCTGCCACTTGTCGTCCTCGCCGAAATGAATGCGCAGCATCTTCGCCTTGCCTTCCAGTTTCATGGGCGCGCCTCCCGCCGGCGATCATCCGCCTTGTAGTTGTGCGTGTATTTCACGATATCGACATTGGAGAGCACTACCAGCCCTTGCCGCACCATTTGGTCGAGGATGGGCATAAATGCGGTTAACTTCTCCTCGGTGTCCACGACCGAAAGCAGAATCGGCCGGTCATGCGAGAGGCTCAGCGCGGCATCTTTGTGGATTCTACGATTGGCGCCATAACCCAGTATGCCGCGGTACACGGTCACGCCGGCGATGTCATGTGCGCGCAGGCCGCTCACGATCGCTTCGTACAGCGGCTTGTCGTTCCATTTGTCGCTTTCTCCAATGAAGATTCGCATGAGCTTGGCCTTGCCTTCCCGCTTTAGAGCAGGACCTTCGGGCTCGGCATTACTAAGCTTCTTGGTCTCGGCAGGCTTGACCACTGTCGTGTCCTGCATTTCAATCAGTCCCGTACCCGCCATTTCCTGCAGCTTGGGCAACAATTCCTCCACCTTTGGAGAGGCGTCGATGAATTCGATCTTGACCGGCAGGCGCGTTGCCAGGTCCACCAATCGGTTGGTATGGAGATGATGATCGGACCCGAATCCCGCTATACCGCGGGTCACGGTAGCCCCGGAGACCCCCCGGAAGAACAGAAAATCCAGGATGGCCGCATACGTCGTACTCCCGTGATATTGCTGGTCTTCAGCTATATAGATGGCGACTTTTTTTGCCGGCCCTGACGTGAGCACATTTGCCTCCTCATGAAATCAACTTCCCTGCCGTTGCTCCCATCCAAACAGCGATCAATCCAAGCGCCACGCTCAAGGTGATGTTCAAGACGCCCGACAGGACCTGGCCCTCCTGCAAGGCGCGAAGGGTTTCATATTCAAAGCTGGAGAACGTGGTGTACCCCCCAATAAATCCGATTGGGATCGCATACCTCCAGTTCGGACTCAAATGCGTCTTCGAAGCGAGTACCGACAATACAAACCCGATCACGAAAGAGCCGGTCACATTGATTACAAATGTCCCGTAGGGGAATCGCGTTCCCATCCGTCCGCCAATGTAGCTTCCCAGCCAAAAGCGAAGGACCGAGCCTGCGAACCCGCCCATTCCGACCATCAGGTACTTGATCAATTTCTATCGTCCTTTGTGATCTTTTTCGAGTCTAATTGTGATGGTGCCGCTCCGCCGGCGGACTCGCGTAACGCATCCATTCTATCCAGGCGTTCTTGCGAGACCTCGCCCTGTCCGCCCGCAACATAGCGATCGAGATGGGACGACAGGTTCATCAGCTCAGCAACGATGCCATTGAGTTCCATGGCCGCCGGCTCCGAGATCTCGCCGTAGCGGCGCATGTGCCTTGGCCGGAGTTCCTCGACCGCGATTTGAATGAAAGTAGCGACCACATGTAGTGAGCGCGTAACCGGAATCGAAGGCTGCGGGCGCGCGATGCCCTGGCCATCCAATATCCGAAGCAACTGGGAACGAATGCGTGCGATGAAGTCCTGGATTACCTTTCCTTGCGCGGCCGCCAAATCAGGGATGTATTGCGGGAAAGCCTTCCGGCTGTCGGAACTGTTAAACGCATCCTCCATATCAGCCAGCAATTTGTCAATGTGCTGGCAGGTGATCAAAAGGTTGCGGGCCTGGCGCGAATTGAGAGACCCCTCTGGCATTAATACCTGCTGAATGGTGACGCGTCCATACGACCCAGATGCAACTTCTGGGTTTTGAAGTCTCTTGGGTGTATTGCACGGAGAGGGAAGCGTTAAACGACCCTACCAAGAGAGTTCCGGTCCCTAAGTAGGAGTCATCTGCCCGGTAGCGGGCGGTTAAGGGCGAACTCCAACGCCATGTTGGATTATCAGGGTGGCGGCTGCGCAAGTCAACTTGAGACTGCTTCTAGCGCGATGTGCCAGCCGGCGCTGCGGCAAAACCATATCCTCGCGGACTAGCCCCTATTGCACTGTTCCGTGCTCCCAGAACATCCGGAAATCGATGTGCAGAGGAGTGAGCAAAATCTGCTCGCCGGAGCGATACTTTGCTTCCCGCGCCATCCGGGCCATGGATGCAATGGCACCCGGATTCCCGGCGCTGAAGCCTATTATCTTTTCAGAAAACTCGTCGAGATTCGCCGCCCGGAGTCCCAAGCGCGAAACCAACTGCCGAACGAATTCGGCAGCCGGCGCGGGCTCGAAGTTCCTCAATTCGTATTTTTCAGATCGGTCGGGATACAAGCTCTGCAAAGACCCTATATCTTCCATATGGGCGGAACGCGCCACGGCGATTACAGGAGTTGAACAGGACTCCATCATCTCCCGAACGAATGACTTGAAGGACGGCGAGGGGCATTGCAGATGATCCAGCACCAGGGAGTAGGATCCCTCGCGCAGGGCGGTCCTGACGATGCCCTTTAAAGCGAGCGCGGACTTTGCCTTCAGGGTGGCCTCATTGCGGCAGGATGCCTGCACATGCCGATCGTGGCGGCTAAGCAGGGACAGCGCGAAGCTGCGAAACACGCCCTGCGGGGTTGTGGATGCCTCGCAATAAATGATTGACGGTAGTCCCAAAAGAAGCTGAGTGAGCAACAGCGTCTTGCCCACGCCCGCCGGCCCATGGAGAAGGAAAGAGCGACGATTCTGCAGGCGATCCCTGAGGGCTTGCCTTTCCGTCTCCCGGTCGAAGATGAAGCCAGCGGGTGTCATTGTCTTTCTTACGTCCTCTGAACGATCAATGAGAGTGATAAAGCTGCCCTTCTTTGATAAATTCTCGTGCGGCTGACTTGTGCCCTGAGGGCAGCCGAAGGCGCCAGTCTATGTCGTTCGCCAGGAAGACATGCAGCCATCCGTCATCCTGGAGGTTCAAGTTGTCTAGAAACATGATCGGGCTGAAACTGCATCTCACCCCGAAGGGTTGGCGATAGCCCCCGTCGCGATCCGTCATCCATATCAGCCGACGGTTGGTGATTGCCAGGTAGTCCGCAGGCGTCCAACTTCCCACGCTTCCCAGCCAACGGCGTTCGCGCTTTTCTTGCTCGGCAATGAAAAGGCGGGCATGAACCACTTCACCCTCGACCAGTTCCTCCTGTTCGTAACCGGCAAACTTGAAACTCAGGGGATCGCCAAAGTGAATGGTAGCGAGCGAACCAGGATCAGCACACGTAGGAAGAAGGAGATGGCTGCGCAATTGGCGCAGAAACATGCCGACCGCATCGCTGTCCCGCCCGTTGTGCTGGATGTCGCAACTGCGGCTTATTTTGCGACCGATCTCGGCACGTGCTGCGAGGTCAAAACCAAATCGGCAATCAAGCAGGAACCTGTTTTGATTCACTACGCGTACGTCGCACATGGCGATGCGCGAAGGCGGCTCCCCCCGCGTCGGGTGTATGTGCAGGGTCAGTTCAGCCTCGTTTTCAGAGAGCAAGAGCACGCGAGCTGGATACGCCGGCTCCTTGAATCGGCCGGCCAGCTCTTGTGGCAAGAATAAGCCGACGGAGAAACGCTCCACGACGGCTGCGGGAAAATCCTTCGGCACATCGCCCGTCCGGCCTATCAAATAGGCGTATGCATATGCTCGGGAATCGACCGTACCAAGCTCCGGAATGGGCATGCCGTTTGGCTTTGGAATCATCTCCACCGTGAGTACGAGGTCTTTCCGGCATAGTGCGCCTTTGGACCCAATTCACGCTCGATTTCCAGAAGCCGGTTGTACTTGGCGATGCGCTCACCGCGGCACACGGAGCCGGTCTTAATCTGGCCCACGCCGGTCGCAACCGTGAAATCGGCTATAAACGCGTCGTCCGTCTCTCCCGAACGGTGTGAGACAACCGAGGTATAGCCGGCCTTCGTCGCCATCGCAATGCAGTCCATGGTCTCGGTCAGCGTTCCAATCTGGTTCAGCTTGATCAGCACGGAGTTGGCTATGCCTTCGCGAATTCCTTTCGCTAGAATCTCCGAATTGGTAACGAAGATATCGTCCCCGACCAACTGGACCTTCCTGCCAAGCTTTGCAGTCAGGTCCTTCCAGCCAGGCCAGTCGTCTTCCGCCAGGCCGTCTTCGAGAGAGTAGATTTCCGGATATTTCTTCAGCCACTCTGTCCACAACTCGACCATCTCGGCTGAACTCCGGGGCGCTCCGCCGGATTTTCTGAACTCATAGTTGCCATCCACGTACAACTCGCTCATCGCGGGATCAAGGTTGATGGCAATATCGCTGCCCAGTTGATACCCGGCACCGCGAATGGCCGATTCCAACAGTTCCATTGCCTCTTCGTTGGAACGCAACTCAGGCGCGAAGCCGCCCTCGTCTCCGACGCCGGTGGAATAGCCCTTGCGACCCAGCGCGCTCTTCAAGGCGAGAAAGGTCTCGGCAGCAGCTCGAAGAGCTTCTGCAAAACTCGGCGCGCCGACCGGAGCAATCATGTATTCCTGAAAATCCACGTTGTTGTCTGCATGCCTGCCGCCGTTCAAGACGTTCAGCATGGGCACCGGGATGGTGTAGGAATCACGACTGGTAAGATAAACGTAGAGGGGAACTTTGCGCTCTGCGGCGGTGGCGCGTGCGGCGGCCAGAGAGACGCCCAGGATCGCATTCGCGCCGAGCTTGGCCTTGTTCGGTGTGCCATCCAGTTCGATCAGCTTCCGGTCGAGGCCCGCTTGATCCGCGGCATCGAACCCCCGGATCGCTGGGGCGATCACTTGGCGCACATTCGAGACGGCTTTGAGCACGCCCTTTCCGCCATAACGCTTGAGGTCTCCGTCGCGCAGTTCCATGGCTTCGCGCTTGCCGGTCGAGGCGCCCGAAGGAATCTTCGCTGTGCCTGTCGCACCGCTGTCGAGAGTGAGAATAACTTCGATCGTGGGATTTCCTCGTGAATCGAGGATCTCCAGGGCATCAATGTGTGTAATCGTTGACATGAGTCCTTCCTTTTAATAAATTAAACAGCGCCAGCCCGGAGGACCTTAACCAGGTCCTGTCGGACGGCATCAGGCAATGGCAAGGCTTGAATGCGTGAAACGGTCTTTTCTACCGGATACGCATATTGCTTCAATTCGATTCTTGTGTCCTGCCAAACCGCGTAGCAAGCATTGGAGCTGCCATTCTTCGGCTGGCCCAAGCTGCCGGGATTAACCAGAGTTTGCTTCCCAATTGTCCGGATAAATGGATGATGGGTGTGCCCGACGAGCACGACATCCGCTGGAACGCCTTCGACCTCTGTCACCCAATCGTTCGAATCGTGCGGACTATATCCATAAAGGGGATCGGAGGGCATGGCGTGGGTGAGATAAAAGCGCGTTGTCCCCCGCATAGCTGTGACCTTGAGCGGCAGGCTGCTCAGAAAGTCCTTCTGCTCGCGGCTGATCACGGAAGCAGTAAACTTGCCGGTCGTTTGCGCCATTTCGCGAAAACGGATCCCGCATTTTGGGTCTTGATCGAAGCCAATGGCATTGTCGTGATTGCCTCGCACCACCAGGGTGGCCTCTGCCCTGATGGCATCCACCACCTCGCATGGCTGCGGACCGTAGTTCACGAGGTCTCCCAGAACCCAAAGCTCGTCGTATGCCTCAGGCAGCGCCCTCAGAGCCTCGTAGTTACCGTGCAAGTCGGAAATAATGACGATCTTCATTGGTATCAACGAACCACCATCACTGGACAGTGGGCGTACCGCAACACACGAGCAGAAACAGAACCCAACACCAACTTGTGGAATAGAGAAGTGCCCCGGTTTCCCACGAGGATAAGGTCGATCTTGTCGACCTCCGCCCGATGAATGATTTGCTCTCCGGGATGCCCCACGACAATGTCCATTTTCACATCCAGTTGCTGTTCGCGCGCCTGTTCAATGAACTTCATCAGCCCTGCGGTGTAGTGCTCCCGCGCATCGTCGAGCATGGCATCTAATTCGACCATGGTGGCCGGTTCTGGAGGCCGAGCCACTGCCAGAATAAGCAGTGTGGAATCCATGCAGGCGGTAAGAGACAACGCCGCCTCTACTGCCTTCTCCGACTGGGGCGATCCGTCATAGCCCACCAATAGCTTTTGAAAGCGCGCATTATGCCTTCTGCCATTCATCGATCTTCTCCTTCAGAAGCCAGAGCCAATGTCCGAGGCATTGCTGAAGACACAGTTGGAACTTGCTCTTTTGCTTTCGACAACAGGTGTCGAGGCATGAACCAGGCGTTGGCGATCATGGTTGGAATCACCGCACTGCCAATCACTGTAGCCACCAAGTGAGAGTACTGGGCCTGGTCGATAACGCCATGGTTAAAACCAAACAGCGCGGAAATAGTGCCAAAAGTGAGGCCGGTGGACATCATCAGAGTGAAGTATAGCCCTTCCTCGCGCTGGTACTTGAACTTCCTGACAGTCGGGAATAACAACGTCACCTTGGAAATCATCTTGGCCATGAAAAGCACCACAAATACCAGCGGCGCCGCTCTCAACGCGGGAACGGAGACAAACGACCCTGCGCGGATAAAATAGAACGGTGTGAGCAGGCCAAACGTGAGGGTACGCAGGCGGCGGATGAGCACATGATCCTTGCCCACGGTCCCAGCCAATACCATCCCAATAATATAGGCAGGTAATACCGCCTCGCTACCAGACCAGACTGCCAACCCGCCCATCGCGAATAGCACGAAAAGAAGATACTTGGCTTCGAGTTCAGAGACTCTGCCGCCATAGATCTTAAAGAACCACGGCGTCACAAATGGCAGGACAGCGAACACGGCGACGCTGGTCACCACAAAAATCGCAGTCCTGATCGTAAACGGCGAAAAGATGAGCCCCAGGGCAATGACGGTGCCCAGATCGTTCACAAAACATGCGGCCAAAACTGCCTTGCCGAAGTCGGTGGTGTTGAAGCCGAGTTCCAGCATTACCGCGTACACAACCGCGACCGAAGTCGTCGAAAGCGCTACTCCGGCAAGCCAGCTTGACCGTACAGTCCAACCCAGAACGAAATGGGCAATTGCCGTGCATCCCAGGAACGGGCCGACGAAACCCGCCAGACCGATGACCGTTGCTTCCTTCCATTTCGTGCGGAAGATGACGGGGTCAAGTTCAGCGCCCGCGAGGAAAGTAAGCACGATGGCGCCGGTTCCTGCCAGAAATGTGATCCAGCCACTCTTGGCGGCCAAACCGCCCTGCATCAGAAATGCGCCCACGATAAGTTGGGCGACGGTGCCCACCACAATCTCTGTAAGTGCCGTAGAGATCTTGAACCAGATGGCGAGTAACGTGGCTAGAAGGGCCAGCCCCACCCAAAGTGCTGCCAGTCCCCATACGTTTTCCATGAGTCGAAACTCCTAAGTCTTGTACGTTGGAATCTTGCCGAGAGACATGACTCCGCGACAAAATTCCTTGTCAGGAGTCATCATCTGTCCCGGCCTGTAGGAGGCGGTTAAGACAGCGGTTAACGGTGAACTCCTTCACCGATAATCAACCAATACAGCAAGTTGCCGGTCAAAGTCAACGGACTTCTGTTCACGGTTTTGCTGCGTTCGTTGCTGCCACCTGCGGATTCTTTACGTAGGCGTTCAGCCAGGTGTTCATCTCCCACAACATGTGGAGGACGGACTCCCGCGCGGCATACCCATGTGACTCCAGGGGCAGCAGAACAAAGCGCACCTTGCCGCCCTGCCCCTTGATGGCACTGTACAGCCGCTCGCTTTGCATGGGGAACGTTCCGGTGTTGTTGTCGGCTTCTCCGTGGATCAGCAAGAGCGGCGTCTTGATCTTGTCCGCATACGAAAACGGAGACATCTTGTAATACACTTCGGGCGCCTGCCAGTAGGTACGGTCCTCATTTTGAAATCCGAAGGGCGTCAGGGTGCGATTGTACGCTCCGCTGCGCGCGATGCCAGCCTTGAACAGGTCGCTGTGCGCCAGCAGATTTGCCGTCATGAACGCGCCATAGGAATGTCCCATCACCGCCACCCGGTTTCGATCCAACACGCCCAGCCGCACGCCTTCGTCGATCGCAGCCTTGGCGCTGGCCACCAATTGGTCCACGTAGGTGTCATTGGGTTCCGCCTGCCCCTCACCGACGATAGGAATGGTGGCATTCTCCAGGATGGCATAGCCCTGCGTGGCGAACGGCACAGGAGATCCCCAATACAAAAAGGGAAACTCGTAAGGAGAACCGCTAATCTGTCCGGCGGCCGCTGTAGTCTTGTACTCCGTAGGATACGCTTCCATTAACGCCGGCAGCAGGCCATCCCCAGTCTTGTAGCCGGGAGGAAGGTAGAGATTCGCGCTCAACTCCACTCCGTCAGCGCGTTTGTACTTAAGGACCTGCTTCCTG
>JBEKOS010000104.1:0-10791 GCA_049521535.1 Terriglobales bacterium
CTTCCGGAATTCTTGTTGATCTGTAATCCGGTGGTTTGCACTTCGGCAGGCAGGCGGCCCATGGCGGTGGAGGCTCGGTTCTGCACATCCACGGCGGCGATGTCGACACTGCGATCGAGGTCGAAGGTAGCTGTAATCGAACTGGATCCGTCGTTGCTGCTGCTCGATGTCAGGTAGCGCATTCCCTGCGCACCGTTGATGGCCTGTTCAAGCAGGGACGTGACTGAAGTCTCAACCGCTTGCGAATTTGCGCCGTTATAGAAGCCGTTGACGGTAATCTGGGGAGGGGCAATGATGGGAAACTGCGCGATCGGCAGACCTGGAATGGCAACCGCGCCCGCCAGGATGATCATTAGCGAGCATACAATCGCAAACACCGGCCTGTTAATGAAGAAGTTGACGAACATCTCAGCATTTGTAACTGGTAATTTGTAACTTGAGGCGCGCTACTGCGGCGGAGCTGGCATACCTCAAATTACCGTGTGCAAATTTCAAATTGTCGATTACTGGAGCTGTACTGGCATCCCGTCGGCCAGCATTTGCACGCCACTGACGATGACCTGGTCTCCTGCTTTCACGCCATCAAGCACAACATAGTCGTTGCCGACGATGTCACCGAGATGCACCGCTCGTTGTCGCGCGATCGGCTGTTTGCCACTGGTATCCACCACGTAGACAAACGTTTGACCAGTGACGCGTGCTACCGCCGTCACAGGCAGCACGGGCCGATCCACCTCCTTCCACACCACGCGCACATGCACAACCTGTTCATTGCGAAAGCGGCGGTCCTCATTTGGGACCACAGCCTTCAGCAGCAACATTTGGCTGGTGGGATCAACTCGCGGAGACACGAAGCTTACCCGGGCTCTGATGGCCGGCTTTCCATCCCCATCGAGGACGTCGACTTCGCTGTCACGATGTACCGAACCGGCCTTCTCGGGCGGAATGGAGACGTAAGCCTCGAGTTCGCCTTCCTCATCAAGTGTGGTAAGAATGGTATCGGTCTTAACACGATCGCCCATGCGAACCGGAATATCGCCAATCACTCCCGCAGCCGGCGCTTTCACCGTAAAGTAATGGAGCTGAACTTCCTGCTCGCGCACCTCGGCTTCCAGGGCATCCGCGTCGGCCTTGGCTGACGCAAAGACCGCTTGCGACTGATCCAGATCCTGGCGGCTGATGACTCCAGCGGCAAAAAGTTCCTTTTTGCGCTGCAAATCGGTCCGCGCCAAGTCGAGATTTGCCAGGCGCGCACGGCGTGTGGCTTCCTGATTGTTCACTGCGGCTTGCTGCTTCAGGGGATCGATTTCCAGAATCGGCGTGTCCGTAGTCACATGATCGCCAGAATGCACGAAAATCCGCGTAACATTTCCTTCCACCTGCGGCTGCAGTTGGGCTGAAGTCCGCGACCGCAACGTGGCGAGGTATTCGGTCGCGTCACCCACCCGCTCGGTTCGGGTTGCCTGTATTTTCACGGGCAATGCCGGCGGTACCGTTTCGTTGGCGCCCTGCACGTGCCCGGTGCAGCCTTCTGAAGCCGCCGCCAACACGGAGGCAACGGCAAGCGCGAGATTGGACCGCCAAAGCATACTCTTCCTGCCTGAGGCTTATCGTCGTGATATCGCTAATGTAATTGTGCCACTTACAAGCGCAAAGTGTTTTGGACGATGACAAGCGCAGAACGCTTCGGCGGACCCGAGAAAATGGCGAAGAAGAAGGGAGTCGTCAGTCCTCGGCCAATCGGTCTCTGGCAATGTCAGCCTGATTTCACACATCCAGACGCCAGCTCCTTCGCAAGCTACCCAAATCTCCACCAAGAAAAAAGAGCCCACTGCAGGGCTATTACGCTCGCCCAAGGGTAAGAGGCATTCCTACTCATGCTCTCTTGCCAGGAGGTTCCAAAATCGTCAAACAGGCATGAACTTGCAGCTCCCGTAAGAAATTAACCAATCGTTCATCTTTCCGTAATACTGCCTTCACACGATCTGCATACAAGGGACTTGTAGCAAATAACTGGCAATTTCGATTTGTCTTTACCTGGGTAAACCTGTAGAGATTCTATGGTCCAACCTACCATCTTCGTGGTGGAGGACGACGAGGACATAGCCCGGCTGATCCAGTTGTATCTCGAAGCGGCTGGATTTTCCGTGCGCGCCTTCCGCCTCGGGTCGGATGCCCTTGCACTGGCAGAGGAATCGCCTCCCAGCCTGTTCATTCTCGACATCATGCTTCCCGACGGGGACGGACTGGACCTGTGCAAGCGCATCCGTGCGCGTCCGCCGCTTGCTGGATGCCGCATTATTTTTGTTTCGGCAAGAACATCGGAGGCGGATCGCGTGATCGGCTTGGAGCTCGGAGCGGACGACTATGTCGTCAAACCGTTCAGTCCACGGGAATTGGTAGCCCGGGTAAAGGCTGTATTTCGCCGTACGCAGTCTGCACCTTCGACCTCGGTGCTCAACCTTGGGGCTTTGCAGATCGACTCGAATGCCATGTGCGTATACGTACGCGGCGAACCAATTTGCACTACCGCTACGGAATTTCGCCTCCTCGAAGCTCTCATACAGTCTTCCGGCCGCGTAATCGCGCGGCATCGCCTCCTCGAACTCATTTGGGGATCCACCCGCAACGTGGATCCGCGCTCGGTGGACGTTTACATCAGCCGCCTGCGCGATAAGATCGAAGAGGATCCCAAGAACCCCCGGTACTTGCAAACCATGCGCGGGGTTGGTTATCGTTTTGTAGCCCGTGTAGAGGAAAAAGTCTTGCCCGGAATAGCGACGGAAGCTGAAGAATCGGGTATTAGAAAGCTCGGGTAGATTCTGGGCTAGAATTGTAAGGATGGCGATCCAAGAAAGCCCGTCCCCGGGCGTAGCGGGGTGCTGAATCCTGCATCTTCAACGGCAAGTTTGACGTATGACCAGGGTTTCCCTTGACAAGCCCGCCTATTACCTTAACCGCGAGACGTCCTGGCTCGCGTTCAACCACCGCGTTCTCGAAGAGGCCGAAAGCGAACGGAACCCCTTGCTGGAGCGGGTAAAATTCCTCGCAATCAGCGCCAGTAATTTGGATGAATTCTTCGAGGTGCGGGTGGCTGGCGTGCTGCAGCGGATTGAAGAGGGAGACGCCGAACCCGGCCCCGACGGACGCTCCCCGAACCAGGTATTGGACGATTTAGCACGGGAAACCCACGTATTTGTGACCGCCCAGTACCGCTGCTGGAATGAACAACTTCGTCCAGCCCTGGCGCGAGAGGGTATTCGATTGCTCGCCATGGGCGACCTCGATGCTGAAGCCAACCGGTTTCTCGTCGAGTACTACCAGCGGGAAGTCGATCCATTATTGACTCCGGTTACCGTTGATCCCTCCCACCCCTTTCCACGAGTTTTGAACAAGGCGCTCTGCCAGGGATTGCTTCTGCGCCGACGACGACGCTCGGGAGGAACCTACATCGGGGTCATAACCGTGCCGCGCGCTCTGCCGCGCTTGATTCGCCTGCCCCGGAAGAATGGCACGATAGATTATGTCTTCCTCGCCGAGTTGGTCGCGTCTAACGCAACTCGCCTCTATCGGGGCTACGAAATTCTTTCGGAAACGGCCTTTCGCATCACCCGCAACAGCAATCTGTACCTGCAGGAAGAGGAATCGCGCAATTTGCTGGAAACCGTGCGCGAGGAATTGCACAACCGGCGCAAGGGTGACGCCGTCCGCATGGAAATTGAGGCGGATGCGAGCCCTGAAATCATCGAACGCCTGAAGACAAACTTCGAGTTGCAAGACTGGCAGATTTTCCCCCGGAAAGGCCCGGTGAACCTCTCTCGCATCATGCACCTGTATCAGGAAACGGATCGGCCGGACCTGAAATATCGCCCATTGATCGCGAGGGAATTACACCTGCCGCCGAGCCGGACAATTTTTGACGAACTCCGTCACCGTGACATCCTGCTGCATCACCCGTTTGATTCCTACAACACCGTCGTCGGCTTTATCGAGGCCGGCGCAGCCGATCCCGACGTGCTTTCCATCAAACAAACGCTGTACCGCACCAGCGAACACTCTTCTATCGTCCAGGCCCTGCTGGACGCAGCCGGCAAGAAAGAGGTCACAGCCGTGGTGGAGTTAAAAGCGCGCTTTGACGAGGCGCCCAACATCCGCTGGGCCCGGAACCTCGAAGATGCCGGGGTACAGGTGTTTCACGGCCTGGTTAGCCTCAAGACGCACTGCAAGCTGGCACTGCTGGCGAGGAGAGATGCCGATGGCGTCACTCGCCAATATGCTCACCTCGGAAGCGGTAACTACAACCCCATTACCGCGACGCTTTACACCGACATAAGTCTGCTGACGGCCGACGAGCACATCACGAATGCCGTGCATAAGGTATTCAACTATTTGACTGCTTATTCCGAGCAGCCGCATTACGAGCCGCTGCTGGTTTCTCCGATTGATCTGTCCGACCGCACCATCGCCTTGATCCATCGTGAAACCGAACATGCCCGCGCCGGTCGGCCGGCGCGCATAATCGCGAAAATGAACGCGCTTTTAGACAAGAAATTGATCCAGGCACTCTACCGCGCATCGCAGGCGGGCGTGGACATTGATTTGATTGTGCGCGGCATGTGTGCACTGCGTCCTGGCGTGCGCGGCATAAGCACCCGCATCCGCGTTAGAAGCATCGTGGGCCGCTTTCTTGAACATAGCCGCATTTTCTATTTCGCAAACGGCGGGCAGGAAGAAGTGTACGTCGGCAGCGCCGATTGGATGCCGCGCAACCTCCATGAACGTGCCGAAGTACAATTTCCCATTAAGGATCCTGCTCTTTGTCATCGCCTCCGTTATGAGATTCTGGAAGCGTACCTGGCGGATAACACCAAGGCTCGCCTGCTGAGCAGTGACGGCAGCTATGCTCATCCCAGGGCTAGTGGAGGCTTCAATTCCCAGGATTGGCTGATTTCGCTGGCCGAAGGACGGCCTGATTTGCAGCCGATTCCCGCTTTGCGCAGCCGTACCCGGAGCAATGTTGCGTTCCGGGCGGAATATTTAAAATCCGCGACTGCAAGATATTTATGATTGTTTATTTTCTACGCCACGCGAGTGCCGGCCAAAGCCGAAAGAATCCAATGCAGGATGCGCGCCGCCCCCTCGACAAAGAAGGCATCCAACAGGCCACGATGATGGGCCGCGCGCTTGCCGCTGCCGGTGTGCAGGTGGACGAAGTGCTCTCCAGCCCACTAAAGCGGGCCACCCAAACGGCAGCCCTGGTCGCCAACGAATTGGGATACGATGGCAAGATCATATACAGCACCGCGCTCTCGAAGGAGGCACGATTCGAGCAGTTCCGGGCGCTATTGCAAAAGCACTCCAAGCGCGATGCAATCATGCTGGTCGGCCACAATCCCAACCTCAGTCAATTCCTTAGCCAGGTGTTGAGCGGAGGCCATACCGAACGAGCGGCCGACCTCAAGAAAGGCTCGGTGGCGCGCGTAGAACTCGATTCACGCGGTCGCGCCACGCTGCACTGGTGCCTCACTCCCAGACTGTTGCGTGCGGTGAATGACAGTACCTCCAGTTCGCGGTCCAACTCGTTGCGAAAGTAGTCGAACACCCCCGCCCGCACAGTTGAAGGGATCGTCGCCGAATGTACCGCCCTCGCAGAGGGCCTGATCATTTCCCGAATGCCTACGCAAGAATAGCCAGTTCCCTTCCGAACACTTCGCGAAAGTAATCGCCTTCCTTCAGCAGCGCCCACATTTCCAAGTCGGCGCCCGAGCGGGCGGCGATGAGCGATAATTCTATGCGATCTCCGCGCACGCGGACGCGGACATCCCTAACGGCACTCCGCCGGCCAAGGTTCAGTGCCCGGGCCAGTCGCAGTAAGATGATGGCTTTTTGAACATGATTCCGTTCTGCCGGTGAAAGCAGCCGCACCTGCCTGCTGTCAGACGAAGGTCGTGATTTACCGACAAATCGAGCGATCGCGGCAATCAGCGCACGCTGGTGTACCGTGTAGCCAAAAATCTCAGAGTGGATAATGATGTAATAGCTGTGACGCCTTCGGCCGCTGCGATTAAGGTAGGAGCCGACCTCCTGCAACATCGCCGCTGCCGCCAGCCATTCCTCGAACTCAGCCGGTAACTGATGCAGGGCTTTCATGCCGGCAAATAGTTTGAGCGCAAGAAAGCGAACGTGTTCCGCGAATTTCAGGTCCACCGCATAGTGCCTGGCGGTATTGACCAGAGCATTGCGGCGTTCGTTTTCAATCTGCCTGCGAAACTGCGTGCCTTGGTCGTAGTCTGCGCTCATCTGGGCGAGCAGTCCGTCCCGCAAACCCAGAGGTGAATAGCGGAAGCCCGGCAGGTTCAAAGCACCCAGGAGTTCAGAGAATACGGTGGCGCCGGCCACAATGATCTCTGCCCGCCGCGTCCCGATGCCGGGCATCGCCGAACGCTGCTCGCGAGTGAGCTTGGCCAGGTTTACTGCTAGCTTTTGCACCGCCCTGCGCGGTACAGACATTTCGCGGGCAGTTCTCGATTTCTGAATTGCCCCCGCTAACGCGGCCGCGGTTCCAGAGGTCGCCACTACGGCGCGGATCTGCGTTGCCGTACCACGCCTTGAAGCAAGGCGGCCATGAATGCGGGCAAGTTCTTCCCGTACGAAACTGCGAAGCCTTTCCAGTTCCTTCTTCTTGGGTGGATCGCGCCTTAAGAATTCCTGCGTCAACCGAACGGCGCCCAGGGGCAGGCTAAAGATTTGGCGGATCTCGCCGCGCTCGGACAGTGTGATCTCGCAACTTCCGCCGCCCAAATCCAGCAACAGCGCCTTTCCTCGCGCAGACTGAGTATTCGCCACCACCGCCAAGTGAATAAGACGACCCTCTTCGAGCCCGGAGATTACCTCTACCCGCCAACCGGTCGCCGCCCCTACCCAGTCGATGAATGCCGTCGCATTGCGCGCATCACGTAATGGACTGGTGGCAACTACGCGGACTGACTCTGCGCCAAACTTCTGAACGACACGGTGAAAGCGCTGCAGTACCTCGACCGTATGCGCCATCGCGTCGGTGGACAATGCTCCAGTGCGAAATACAGATTCGCCCAGGCGTGTTACTTCCCGATCCTGGTGGAGAACTTGCAATCGGTGGAGCGCCAATCGCGAAATCATCAGCCGAACCGAATTCGCGCCTATATCAATCGCAGCAAAGACTGGCATGTCGCATCAAGAATTCAGAGTCAAAGTTGGAAATCCGGGTTTTAAGTGTTTCAATCGGCATCTTAAATCGTTTCTGACCGGGATTGACGCAAATCCACGCCGCCCTGCTATAATTCTTCGCGGATTAGTTAAGTGTAGAAATTATGACTACAGAAGTCGCCCCGCTTGATAAGACGACCGGAGTTACTTCCAAAGGCAACGAGGATGTTGCCATTTGGCTGGATCCCCCGAGATTCTGGTCTGCTACGCGAAATATGTCGAAGGACGAAGTTGGCGGCCTGCTGGACGAGGTAATGTCGCTGGCCGAACGGCGCGACCTTATCGCGCTGCGACGATACGATTTTATTTCGCTCTATCGCCGTTCATCCCGCGCCGAAGACTGAATCGCGTGGGCCGTTAAAGCTTTTTGGTCGAGCCGCCGGCAATGGAACGCTGGAATTTTTCGGCGTCGGCGGATGGGTTCGCAGAAATTCGCGGAACTCTTGAGGTAGCTGTTGCGCGAAGCACCGTCTGCCAGCTAAGCTGCTGGCGAACAAGGATTTCGCAACTTGGATTAGGTGAGCCGCATCAATATCGATGTCAGTGCGGCTATGGCTGGCGCAGTACTTGACATTTTAGGTAACGATTTCATCCAACTGCGGTCTAACAAAAAATACTTAATTAGAGACGGGTCAGTTGAATTAATTTTAAGGATGCAATTATGAGAATGATGTTTAGTCCCGCATTGGCAAACATACTGGTGGTAGATGAAGAACGGGCGTTCGCAAATTCCCTGGTAACTACTCTGCAAGGGGCAGGTTATCGCGCCGTGGCGGCTTTTGATGGAGAGGGCGCCGCTCATACCGCGCGCCACTTCAAACCGCATTTGCTGCTCTCCAACGTCACGGTTCCCGGCATGAACGGGCTGGAACTTGCTAAGACCATCCGGGAATACCAGGTCGAGTGCAAAATATTGCTGTATTCTTCACGCCCGAATCCGACCCTGTTGAACCGGATTCGGCACAAGGGTTTTGGCTTCCAGCAAATGGACAGGCCAATCGATCCTAACGAACTGGTGCACACGATTTCTAAGCCGTTACCGCGCGATAAGCAGCTCGAAGCAGCTTGAATGGTTCCTTGAAACTTGAGAGCGCGGCCCCTGCTGATCCGGTCGAAAACGGAAACCCAGCCACCTTCGACAAACGTTCGGATGCCAAGAAGAAACCGAGGCACGGTGAAAGCAATGCTTTCGCCGTGCCTTTTCCCCAAAGGACACTATACCCAAGGTCGCTCGTAACTGAATGTGTCTCCGGGGCCGTACCTTTCCTAAGCTACACCGCCGCGGAAATATCGAACCTGGTTCGGTCGCGTTTTACCAGCGAGGCTCCCGCGGCTGCCGTGCGTGACCGCGGTAATCATCGCGTCCTCCACCACCGCCGCCTCCTCCTCGCGGCCCCCGGTCCGTTTTGGGACGGGCTTCGTTCACGGTCAATGGCCGCCCGCCACTGTCTTTGCCATTGAGCGCCGCTATGGCAGCGTCCGCTTCACTGTTGTTGGGCATTTCCACAAACGCAAACCCTCGCGACCGGCCAGTGTCGCGATCGGTGATGACGGTGACAGCCTCAACTGCACCGAACGGCTGAAACAGTTCACGCAGATCCGCTTCAGTCATACTGAACGAAAAGTTGCCAACGAAGATCTTCTTCACGGGTTTCCTCTTTAAACCGCCTGTTTTAATGGGTTAGGGTCCTTGAGCGCCCGCGCCGCGGCGAAGACGCCTGGTGTGCATTGCTAAATCGTGCTTCCCCAACAATATTTGCTTGACTGCGCTTCACGGACCATCCCATAACCCGCTACGCGACCTTGGGGCATCGAAAGATAATATCATATTGACCTTAAAGCAGGTTGACGATGAGCATATTCAGATTCCTCGCTCTGCCGGTCCTCTTATCGCTGCCGATTGCCGGCTCTCCGCAGCAATCGAACTCAACCCCGACCGAAAGGAAGAATTCCACGGTCGTCTTCGACGTGTCGTGGCCAGGCACGTCTCCGGCACATTACTCCATCGCAATCGAGTCCAACGGCAACGCTGTGTATCGCTGCGACGAGATCGACGCTCCAAAGGAAGCGGGATCCACGGGAGAGACCTGCGAGGAGAACCTGATGATCTCTGCCACCACCTCCGGGCGCATCTTTGAACTGTCCCGGCAGACAAACTACTTTCAAGGAAATTTCAATTACAGCAAGGGAAATGTCGCCCACACCGGCGCCAAAACGCTTACCTACTACGCGAATTCCGGGGATTCAGCCGGTAAGCCGGCTCCGGGGCAACCCAATCAAGCCACCTATAATTACTCGGAAAATCCATCCATTCAGCAGTTGACAACAATTTTCGAAGACATAGCGAATACCGTCGAATTGGGGCGCAGGCTCCGCCATCTTCATCGATTTGACAAGCTCGGCCTGGACTCCGCGCTGAAGAACGCTGAAGACATGGCGCAAAACCATCAACTGCTTGAGCTTCATCTCATTTCCCCTACATTACAAGACCTGGCTGACGACACGGGATTGCTGCACATTGCGCGGCAACGCGCACAGCACCTGCTCCAGCGGGCCGGGGCTGAAACCAGGCCTTAGATCTGGATTCTTCGGCCCGAGACTTGCCTGACGGCAGGTTTTCAAACGGCCTGGAGCTCACAGTCGCGTGTGCAATCCACTTGCATCAATGACGGCAAGGGAGCAAGCTGTCTATATAAAGCTCAGTGGGAAGGAGTTGGCCAATGAAGACTCAAAAACACGCTATCCACGCGGCCACGCTATTTGGTGCGATAATTGTGTTCTTTTGCACCGTTCCAGCCGTGGCCGATTCCTACGCGCGAATCGTACGTCTCAGTCAAGTTAAGGGCGACGTCAGGATTTTCCGCGCTCTGCCCACCGATGTGCAGCATCCCACTGAATCTGATGCTTCGTCGAATGGCGCCAACTCGGCCTCCACGGATAACGACCGGGCCATCTTGAACATGCCGATCTCCCAGGGCATGAAGTTGTCGACCGGGACCGATGGGCTCACCGAGATCGAGTTTGAGGACGGGGCAATTTTGCGAGTGGCACCGGAAAGCGAGGTTGAGTTTCCTGAGCTTCTGCTCAAGACTTCAGGTGAAAAGGACACAACAATTCATCTCGTCGAAGGGGTGGCTTACTTCAACGCTAACCCCGGCCGCGATAATCGATTCGTGCTGGTTGCGGGCAGCCACGAGATCCCGTTGACGCACTCCGCCCGTTTTCGCGCCGAAGTCAATAACCAGGAAGTGAAGATCGCCGTCTTCGCGGGCACGGTCGATACCAAAGAAGGTGACCGGCGGCTCGGGGTCAGGAAGGGGCAGGAAGCCACGATTGACATAACCGACAATACCGCAACCGTAGCACAAAGCATTGAGCCTGGGAATTTCGACGATTGGGACAAGCAGCGGAGTCAGTATCACGACGCATACTACAAGGCCTCCGCCTACCAGTCCTATCCGTACTACGGCAGCGGCGACCTGAAGTATTACGGCGACTGGTATTCGGTTTCCGGTTATGGTTCTCTTTGGCAGCCAAGCAATGTCA
>JBEKOS010000105.1:0-10710 GCA_049521535.1 Terriglobales bacterium
TGCGGTCCCATTGTGGCAGGCTGTGTTGCCGCAGAAAATCTTCGTAATCAAGGCGAAGCTCTTCCAGGCTCGCGCGGGCCACGTTGGTCAATTTGAGTTCCGTTTTCTTCGAAGTGCCGGATGCCTGGCTGCCTTCGGCGATGTTCTGGACGCCGCTGCGCGCAGCTTGGACCATCTGATCGTGAGTGCGGCTGCGAAGCGAGATGTACTTGTCGCAGAAACGTGCGGTGACGTCATAGACCAACTCCGCCACCTGAAAGCTCTTGAGCTTTCGATAGCCGCCATGCGGAACCATAAGCCCGCTTTGCGTCGATTTATCGTTCATATCTCCGTATTGTCCGCCTCGTCCACTTCGTCCACCAGGTCCACTGCGTCCACTACAGCTTGCATAACTTTTCGCCAGACCGTTATATACTCACAGAGGCGCAAGCGCGCCGTTCTAAAGGAGGACACCCGTTATGAGATTTATGTTCAAGATTTCCATGCCGGTAGAAGCCGGCAACAAGGCTGCCAAAGAAGGGTTCAGCGCAATGCAGCGCATTCTGGAACAACAGAAGCCGGAGGCGGCCTACTTCTATTCCGAAAACGGCAAGCGCACTGCCTTCTTGATCATGCACATGAGTGACTTGTCTGAGATTCCGGCGCTCGCGGAACCCTGGTTCCTGGCGATGAACGCCGCGGTTGAAGTGCATCCGGTGATGACGCCGGCCGATCTGATGAAGGCGGGCCCGGCCATTGCCCAGGCAGTGAAGAACTTCGGATAGGAATTGGCCACGAATTCAGGGCTATCGGTGAAAGCACCGGGCTTTAGACGGTGCGTGAGATCCCGAATATTTGTGCAGCTCCCAACGGGTGTCATTCTGGAGCCCGCCAAATCCGCGCGAGAGGTTGTCCGCGCGGATTTGGCGTGGCTGAAGAGTCTCTGTATTTACAGGGAGTTCCATAGATGCTTCGGCCACGCATCTACTCGTCCGCCGCGGCGAGCGGCAACGGCGGGCCTCAGCTTGACAACCGGACGGGGACGAATCGAGTTCTCGGGCACGCTCTTTAGCCCTGGCCGCATGAAATCAGTTTTAATCGGTGGCTACCTCTTTTTCTCCAGCAATACTCGCGCTGCCTGCAATGCCTTTCGTTTGCCGGCATCGACCTTGGGATAGGACAGATCGAGGTCCTGCAACGACTGCACGATGGCATCGGCCACCACCAGGTGTGTGAACCACTTGTTGTCCGCGGGAACCACGTACCAGGGCGCTTCTTTGCTTGCGGTATGGCGGATCATGTCTTCGTAGGCATGCATATATTGGTCCCAGTGCGCCCGTTCGTGCACGTCGGCCTCGGAGAATTTCCAGTTCTTCTCCGGTTCGTCCAGGCGGCATAGGAAGCGCTTCTTCTGCTCCCCCTTGGACAAGTTCAGGAAAAACTTGCGTACCACCACGCCGTTTCGGGCTAGGTGATCTTCAAAGTGGCGAAAATCGCGGAAGCGATCCTCCCAGATCTTCTTCGTGACCAGCTTCGGCGGCAGTTTCTCCTGCGCCAGCACCTCGGGATGCACTCGCACCACCAGCGCCTCCTCGTAGTAGGACCGGTTGAAGATGCCGATTTGTCCGCGGCTGGGCAGGCGCGTCCAGCAGCGCCACATGAAATCGTGATCGAGTTCTTCGTCCGAAGGCGCTTTGAACGAGTGGACCTGGCACCCTTCCGGATTGACGCCGGACATCACGTGCTTGATGGTGCCGTCTTTGCCGGCAGCGTCCATGGCCTGCAGGATAACCAGCAGGGCCCAGCGGTCCTGGGCGTAAAGTATGTCCTGCAATTCGGCAAGCTTGGCGACTCCCTTTTGCAGAATCTGTTCGGCCTCTTTGGGAGAGTGCAGCCCCCCGGTATCGGAAGGATCGTAGTCCTTCAGCCGAAAATGCCTGCCGTCATCGACGCGAAATGGCTTGGAAAAGTTCACGATCGCCCTCTAGCTAAGTTTTACGCGGATTCAGACGAATCTTCGCCGATGCAGATCCGTGTCGATCCGCATGAATCCTTGTCAATCCGCGGTTGGCTTTGTCGTCTTCACTGCCTGCCTGTATTGCTCTAACTCGCGTAATCGATTCATAAGGTCTTCTTGTCTGGATCAGCGTTTGTCCGCGTTCATCTGCGGCGAAAATTCGTTCTCGATGGCCCGCACTTTTGCCAGCCGGTGTACGTGCCGCTCCAGGCCCGAGAACTTCGCGCGCAGGAAAGTCTCCACCAGTTCAATCGCCAGCGCGCTCCCGATGACGCGCGCTCCCAGCACGATCACATTCATGTCGTCGTCTTCAACGCCCTGATGCGCGGAGTACCCATCGTGGCATAAGCCGGCGCGAATTCCAGGAACCTTGTTGGCCGCCACGGATGCGCCTACGCCGCTGCCACAAATCAGAACGCCGCGTTCCGCCCGCTGCCCGATGATCGCCTTTGCCACCGCTTCTGAATAATCCGGATAGTCGACCGGAGCGGTGCTGAACGTGCCCAGGTCGAGAACGTCGTGTCCGGCTGCACGCAGATGCTCACCTACCTGCTGCTTCAGCAGAAATCCCGCGTGGTCGGCTCCTATAGCGATACGCATACGCTTGTAAACCTGCCACAGAGACACAGGGCACAGAGGATAACAGAATTACCAACCATAAGATGACGCAACCGGGGCTTTTGGAACACGTTTTCATGTTTTCTTGTACTTCTCTGTGTCTCTCTGTCTCTGTGGTAGGTTTTGAACATGAGCATTTGCCTGGTTGTTTCCGATGTGGATGGCACGCTCGTGACGCCCGACCGGTCCCTCACCCCGCGTGCACGGGAAGCGGTTGCCAAAATCAAAGCCGCGGGCATCGCATTCACCATAAGCAGCAGCCGCCCGCCGGCGGGCCTGCGCATGCTGATTGATGAGCTTCACCTCGAGCAACCCGTGGCGCCGTTCAACGGAGGCTTGCTCGTCCGCCCCGACCTGTCGATCATTCAGGAGCGCCTGGTGCCGCCGCTGATGGCAGCGCAGTGCTTGCGCGTGCTGGCCAGTCGTCAACTCAGCATTTGGCTGTACAGCGCGCGTGCATGGTATGTCCTGGACCGCCATGGCCCGCGGGTAGACCATGAAGAGGAGACCTCGAATTTCGCTCCCACGGTCGTTGCCAATTTCGACGGTGTGCTGGGCGAGGTAACCAAGATTGTCGGTGTAAGCGAGGATTATCCCGCTGTCGAGAGCGCCGAGCGGGATCTGCAACTCGCGCTGGGCGATCAGATTGCGGCGACGCGCTCGCAACCTCGCTACCTCGACATCACCAGCCCGGACGCAAACAAAGGCATGGTGGTGCAGACTCTCTCGCAAATGCTGGGCATCGCGGAAGAAAACATCGCCACCATTGGAGACGGCGCCAACGACATCCTGATGTTCCGCCACAGCGGCCTGAGTATCGCCATGGGCAATGCCAGCGATGAAGTCAAGCAGGCCGCCCGCTTCGTCACCAGCTCCAACTGCGAAGACGGTTTTGCCGAGGCGATGGAGAAGTTTGTGCTCGGCAAAGCTTCGTAGCAAGCGGCGATTGCGGCAAACATTGGATACGCCATGAAATGAGGACGGAGGCTGAGGCATGGCTACCAGGACGCTAATAACCCTGGAGGATTTCGACCGGTTGCCGGACGAGGAGGGAGTTGCCTATGAACTCGACGAAGGGGAACTCATCATGATGCCACCTCCAGCCATCATCCATAACCTCCTCCGCGAGCGTATCGCCAGTGAAGTGAGAGATTTTGCAGAGAAGCGCAACCTGGGTAAAGTCCTCTGGGAAGCGGCGTTTCTCCTTTCGGAAAACACGGTTCGCATTCCGGACGCCGCGTTCGTCTCCGCAGAACGCATGAAGTCGTTAGACGTTCATCAATCCCGCATTCCGGGCGCGCCCGATTTGGCCATCGAAGTGGTTTCGCTATCCAACCTCGCGGAAGATCTTGCCCGGAAGATCGACCAATACTTCGTCGCCGGCGCCACCGCTATCTGGGTCATTTATCAGCGAATGCGCGAGGTGCACGTCTTCGAGGGCACTCGCACCGGCCATATTCTCGCGGAATGCGATTCTCTGGAACTGCCAGGATTGCTGCCGGGCTTTTCGGTGCCGGTGCAGTCATTGTTTAGTCTGTAGACGAAATCTACCTGGCTTCACACTTCTGGGCGCGTTCTTGACGCACAGAGGTGGGGCGACATGTCATTCGATGACCATCAGTACATCGCCGGGGTTGACAGTGGCCCCCTCGGCGGCAAGGATTTTCTGCACCACGCCCGGTTTGGGGGACTTGAGTTCGTTCTGCATTTTCATCGCTTCGATGACAATGACGCCCTGCTGGGCCTCGACCGCATCTTTTTCCTTCACCAGAACGCGCAGAACTTTCCCGGGCATGGGCGCCGTGAGCTTCTTAGGGCCGGCCGCGGACTTTTCGCCGGAGCGGCGGCTTTGCAGGGAACGCGGGTCGCGGATTTCAGCGGAATAGCGGGCGCCATTCACCCAGATGTGCATGTCCGCGGGTGTGAGTTCACGCTTGACTTCATAGGATTTTCCGTCGATCAGCAGCGACACGATGCTGGGCCGAGAAAGCACAGCATCCACCTGGACGGGCTTGCCATTCAGCGTGCAGGCAAAGGTCGTGCCGCTCCGCTGCAATTCCAGGCGGTGCGGCTGTCCGGCAATGACAAGATCGAAAAGCATATTTGTGAGCTTAAGATCTGAGACTTAAGAATTAAGAATTGAAAAATCCAACGATTCAAATCTTCAATCTGAAATCTGAAGTCTTAAATAGTTCCCACTCCTTCCATTCGTGCCGCCTGCTTCCAGGAGCTGCCGCTTGGGGACCCGGCTGTGGCCGACCACTCGCCCGCTCCCGCCTTGCTTTCGGAGGCGATGGGCATGGGTGACGGCGGCCTGCCCGCAGCGGGTTCCAATACAGCAAAAATGCCGGCAGCAAGGGCGGCGATTTCCGCGTCCTGGTCATTGGTTTTCACCGCCACCTGGCCCTGCTGCAGCAAGCGATCGAGGAAACCTGTATCAAGGCGGCCCTGCTGAAACTCCGGGTCATCCAGAACACGACTAAACAGGCTCAAATTGGTCTTGATGCCGCCGACGAAGTACTCGGTCAGCGCCCGCCGCAGCCGCCCCATGCACTGCTCGCGGTCGGCGCCGTACACAACCAGCTTGGCCAACAGCGGATCGTAATCGATCGGCACCGTCCACCCTTCGTACATGCCGCTGTCCCGCCGCACCCAGGGCCCCGAAGGCGCCACCAGCAGAGTGATCTTGCCCGGGCTGGGGAAATAGTTGTTGTCCGGGTCTTCGGCATACACGCGGCACTCCATGGCATGCCCGCGCAGGGTGACGTCCTCCTGGCGAAACGGCAGCGGCTCGCCGGCAGCGATCTTGATCTGCAAGTGCACCAGGTCCAGGCCGGTGATGAACTCAGTAACGGGGTGCTCCACCTGCAGCCGGGTGTTCATCTCCAGGAAGTAGAAATTCTTGTCCTGGTCGCTGAGAAATTCCACGGTCCCGGCATTCGTGTAGCCAGCGGCATTGGCGGCACGCACGGCAATCTCACCCATGCGGCGGCGCGTTTCCGCGTCGCCCTTCAGCAGCGGCGACGGCGCTTCCTCCATAACCTTCTGATGGCGGCGCTGGACGGAGCACTCGCGTTCCCCCAGGTACACGCAGTGGCCGTGCTCGTCTGCCAGTACCTGCATTTCGATGTGCCGCGGATTGACAATGAACTTCTCGATGTACACTTCGCCGTCGCCAAAGGCGCGCAGGGCTTCGCTTTGCGCCGCGTCAAGGGCCGACTTGAGTTCTTTCGGACCGTGGACCATGCGCATGCCCTTTCCTCCGCCACCGGCCGCAGCTTTCAACATGATGGGATAGCCCACCTTCTCCGCCGTGTGTTCCGCCTCCTCGAGCGACGCGAGTCCACGCGCCGAGCCCGGGACCATGGGCACGCCGGCCCTCTCCATTGCCTGGCGGGCGCCGGTCTTGGAACCCATCATTTCCATGGCCTCGGGTGGCGGGCCGATGAACTTGATGCCGGCATCGCGGCACGCGCGGGCAAAGTTGGCGTTTTCGGAAAGGAATCCGTAACCGGGGTGAATGGCTTCGGCGCCACTCTTGCGGGCTACATCGAGGATTTTGCCGATGTTGAGGTAGCTTTCACTGGCCGGCGCGGGCCCGATGGGGTAGGCTTCGTCGGCTTTGCGAACATGCAGGGCGCTGCGATCGACGTCGCTGTACACGGCGACGGATCCGATGCCAAGCTCGCGCAACGCCCGGATTACGCGTACCGCTATCTCGCCGCGATTGGCGATGAGGACCTTATGAAACAGTCGTTTTTCTATTTGTCGTCGTCCTTCGGCTTGTCCAGGGTAATGCCGCCCGTGCCTTGCTGTGCCTGGCGCTCGGCCTTGGCCTGGCGCATGGCCAGAGTCTTGGCGGTCCAATCGTCGGCCGCCTTAAGGTCGGCGGTTCGGGCGTCAGGATTGCCACACTCGACGTCAGCCTTGCGGCGGTAGAGCAGGTTCTCGTAGGCCATGGCATCTTCGTATTCGGGCTTTATCTGCAGGGCTTTATCCAATGCCGCCAAGCCGGAGGCGATTTTGTCGGCATTGGCCGCGCGCACGTCTTCACACGCTTTCTGGTGTTCCTTGTCCTTGACGTAAGGATCGTCCACCTTCAGGCCCACTTTGGCTTTGATGTCGGCCGCCGTCTTATATGTGTCCGCCCATGCAATGACGCCAAGCATATAGTCGCTTTCGGCATCGTTGGCATCCAGTTGCGTTACCTTCAGATAGTATTCTCGCGATTTGTCGAAGTCCTTCATGTTGTAGTAAAGCGAGGCGATACTCTTGAGGGCATGAGACTTCGCTTCGGGAGGCGTCTTCTCCGCATCAAGCACTGATTGGAACGCTTCGATCGCCTGTTTGGCGGCACGGTTGTTCTCGTCCGTGTCGGCGCCCGGCACGTACAACTGCATGTAGGCGGTACCCAAATACAGGCGGGCGGTCACCAGGCTGGGGTCAAGAGTAACCGAGTTCTTGAAATGCTCAATTGCTTCTTCGTACTTGCCATTCTTGTAGGATTGGACACCCTTATTGAGCTGGTCGCGAGCTTTGATCTTGTCGCAGCCCACCGACCCAATCAGCAGTGCCAGCACTGCCAGCAAAGCTGCCACGCGAACGCGTTTCTCCATGATTGCATCTCTCCCGATGATGAATTCGTTATGTTCCCGCTTCAATCCTGGCGGTGATCAGGCCGACCTTGTCTACACCCGAGGAGTGGCTGATGTCAATCACCGAGGCCACGTCCGCGAAGGGCAGGTCGTCGTCCGCCTTGACGAAAACCACTTTCTCGGCACGCGACTTGAAGATGTCTTCCAGCCGTCCCTGCAGAGTTTCCCAGGTAACGTCTTCGTTGTTGATTTTGAGATTAGGCTTCTGGCCACTGCCGGCCTTTATCACCTGCACCACAATCGTTCGTTCCGGAGTCTGGGTGCTCTTGGCGTTAGGCGGGGGCGGCTGCGGAACCAGGGCGTCCAGGCCCTTGGGCGTCAGCGGCGTGATCACCATGAAGATGATCAGCAGTACCAGCAACACATCGATCAAGGGCGTTACATTCATGTCCGAAGTTTGACCGCCTCCGGACCCTCCCATTGCCATTCCCATAGTGGTTCCCCTTTTGTATGAGGGCGACGTCCTGCCGCCACCTCTATTTCTTTTCCGGAGTCTTCTTCTGCTCAGTCAGGAGACCCAATTGGTCCACTCCAGCAGCGCGAACGTCATCAACGACTTCGACGACATTTCCATACCTGGTGCGGGCATCCGCCTTAACGTAGACCTTCTGGCTGAAGAGTTTGTTAGTAAGGCGATCCTTGATCTTTTCGGTGAGAACGCTCGGGTCGCTGATCAAATCGGAGCCGAAGTAAATCTTGTTGTCCTTGGTGATTGCCACCACCATGGCATCTTCCTTATCCGCGTCGGGCATGAGCGTGGGATTGTTGGTGATGGCCAGATCCACGCTGGTCCCTTTCTGTAACATGGGCGTGATCACCATAAAGATGATCAGCAAAACCAGCATCACGTCCACCATGGGCGTCACGTTGATATTGGAAGCGACGTTCATTTTTGCTGCTTTGATCATAAGCTACCATCTCCCGCCAGCGTCCCGGACCCAGCCGAGGGCCGGCCTGTCCAGCCTGGCGCCCTTGCCGGGCGCGGGCCATTTGACCAGCGGCGGGGTCGCCCCCGGCGCCGCGCATCGCAGAGCCCGTCCCGGCATTCCTGCGATGCGCTGTTGCGGTGTTCCTTCCGAAGAAGAGGCGTCGCTTAACGGCGTGTGGTTGCCGCCCGGCGCTTCAGGAAATAGTCAATCAACTCGCTGGAGCTGTTGCCCATCTCAACGTCGAAGGCTTCCACTCGTCCCGTGAGGTAGTTGAACATCATCACGGCGGGAATGGCCACGAAAAGGCCGATAGCGGTGGTGACCAGCGCTTCTGAAATACCGCCGGCGACCGCGCCTAAGCCTGAACTCTTCTGCTTGGCAATGGCGCTGAAGGCGTTGAGAATGCCGACCACGGTTCCGAACAGTCCTACGAAGGGTGCCGTCGAACCAATCGTCGCCAAGCCGCCCAATCCGCGCTTCAACTCAGCGTGCACAATGGCTTCGGCACGCTCCAGTGCTCGCCGGCTGGCTTCGATGGTCTCGCCCGGCAATTCGGCGGACTCACCGTGGGCCTTGAATTCCTGCAGGCCGGCCGTAACCACTTTGGCAAGGTGGCTCTTGCGGTTGCGCTCCGCGACCTTGATGGCTTCCTCAATCTTGCCTTCGCGCAGCGCGCCGGCAACGGCGGGGGCAAAGGTGCGCGACTGTTTGCGGGCCGCACTAAAGGCCATCCAGCGGTCAATCATCACGCCGATCGACCAGCCCGACATGATGAACAGAATAATGACGACGATTCTCGCCAGTATTCCCATCTGGTGCCACAGTGAGAGTGGATCCCACCCTACAGTGCCGCCTTCGTCAAAAAAGACCGCAACCATGGCAGGAGCGTTAGCGTAAATGGATGTAACAAGGTTTACAGGCAACATGATGTGAGTTTCTCCTCTTCAGAACTTTATTGAAATAAACCCGGGATGCTTTTCTGCACCATACGGCTGCACCGCACCGTAACACGGCGCGCCCAGAAAATCCTCAACTTGACTTACCCGCCCCCGAGCGTAAAGTTTACGGTGATGGTCGTGTCCACTTCGACGGGTTCGCCGTTCAACAAATAAGGCTCATAGCGCCACTGCTTAACCGCCTCCAGAGCTGCGCCCTGTAGCATGGGATGCCCCTGAATCACCTTAAGACCTGTGATCTCTCCGGTCTTGCTGATAATCGCCTGCAATATGACCTGCCCCTGGATGCGCGCCGTGCGGGCCAAAGGCGGATACACTGGCTGCACTCTATGCACCAGCTTTCCTTCGGCGACACCCCCTGAAACTCGAATCCGCTGAGGCGCTGCAATCTTGGGCACGGGCGCGGGAGCAGAAGAAATTATGCCCCCTAGAACACCACCCATCTGGCCTCCAGGTACGCCACCCGGAATGCCTCCAACTACGCCCACTCCCGCACCAGCCATCGTTGACGGGTCTTCCTCGTCTTTGACCATTTTTATCTGATCTGGAATCTTGGTTGGGGTCTTGAGCTTGCCATTATCAATTTCCGTTTCAACCTTGACCGGCTTTACCGGAGCGGCAGCGGCGGGAGGCGGCGGTGGCGGAGGGGGTGGCGGCGGGGCCACCAGCATGGACATGAATTCCTGCCGAGGCAACGCATCAGTGAAAATCAGCGGAAGGAGAATCAGGAAGACAAGAAGGCAGCCCTGAACAATGAATGAAGTTACCTGACTGCCCAGCCGTGATCCCTTTCCGCGCCCAAAATCGACGAAGCTCTGTTCAAACATTGGCTCTTCTCCGTCCGAAAGCGGTTACATCAGCATTAGACACCGGCGGTCCTGACTTTGTTCCCGATGACCGGTCCTATGCGGTGACCTTGCCCTTGCTCCGCTTTGCCTCAGTGGATGGAATCACTGCCCGACCGCCGCGGCTCTGTCTCCAGTCCTGATACGCGACCAGCATTGGTGATGCAATGAAGATCGACGAATAGGTGCCGATGATTATACCAACGACCAGGGCAAAACTGAAGCCCTTCAACACCTCGCCCCCGAAAAGGAACAACGAAAGCACGGTAAGGAAGGTCAGCCCCGATGTCAGCACCGTCCGGCTCAGCGTCTGGTTGATGCTGCGATTAACAATGTCGTTGAGTTTTTCGCGTCGCAACAGCTTGATATTCTCGCGGATGCGGTCGAAAACGACGATGGTATCGTTCATCGAGTAACCAACCAGCGTCAGGATGGCCGCAATCACGGTTAGCGAGATTTCTTTATCCAAGAGCGAGAAAGCGCCCACCGTGATCAGGGTATCGTGAATACAAGCCACCACGGCTGCCACGCCGTAAATCCATTCAAAACGAAGCGCAAGATAAACCAGCATCCCCAGCATGGAATAAACCACCGCCCATTTGGCCTGTCCCTGAAGCTGCTTGCCGACTTGCGGACCTACTATGTCCACATTCTTCACGCCAAAATCGGAAAGGAAATATCCCTGCTGTAACACCGCCAAGACCTCTCCCG
>JBEKOS010000106.1:0-15392 GCA_049521535.1 Terriglobales bacterium
TAAGTAGAAGTCAGGGCTTGGGGCTTGGGGGGCTTGGGGGGCTTGGGGACAGCCTGATCTGCGCGACTTTACATCGTGCCACGATATTGTCGCCTCCTTGCACAGGCGTGCTCGGTCGGCTTCGCCGCCTCTCCACTTTTTACGGCGCGAAGTAGGCCGAGATATCCAGCACCAACTGCGTCGTGCCGCTGGCATACGCATCCGTTTTTCCGTTCAGATTCGGCACGGTCGCCATATTGGAGGTAATCGCGCCGTCCAGCGCGTTCAGGGCGGAAACCACCCGTGAGCGTTACTCACTGGTGGCGTAATCGGGCTGTGCAGGATGGCGCCCCAATTGGTTGAGGACTTTTGCTACGATAGCGTCAATCCGGTAACGCGGAACTAGCGTCAGCTTGACATGGCTTCCAGTTGGCGCAGGTGGTTTATGTCGTGCCCTGCACATAACTGCACGATTCGGCGGGCCGTCTCTTTGCCTCGCTCCGAGTGCATACCAAAATGCTCCCAGTCTTCCGGCGTGAGCGAACGATACAGCGTGAGGTTGGCCGCCCGCAGGGCATAGAAAGCCGCCAGCGATGTGCCGAGGTCGGCCTGGTCATAGCGCGCCGCCCAAGCATCCTGGTCAAAACCCTGGATGCCGATGCCATTGGCGCCAAGCACGAGTCGCACTCGCACCCCCACCATCATCTCTACCTCGGAGAGATGCACTGCGATTTCCGCTGAAGACCATTTTCCGGAGGGGGGCCGTTGCCTCACCTGTTTGGCAGAGAACTTTCCGATCACGCGGGAGAGCAGTTGCGGAGTTTCTTGCAGGACATCAAGCGGATCGCGTGATCCAAGCGTATCCAGAATTCTTCCAGCATATTGTTGCGGAGTTTCAGCCATGACTTCTCCTCGTTAAACCAGGATTCCCACTTTGTTTTCAGGACCAATGCAGTATAAATCCTGCTGGCCGTTCGTGACCCCAACTTTGCGGTCCAGACGGCAGCGTACTGGAAAAGCACTTAGGCGCTCAAGAGCACTTGTTTGGTCACCCGCGCAACGCGGAAGATCGCGGCGTGGAGTTTAGAGCGGGACGCGCTCCAACGGCACAATAAACTGAATGCCGTCCACATGCTTCGCAGACAACTGTTTATCGTTGGTCACAAACAGATCCACGCCGCCGCTCGCGGCGCAGGACAACTGGATTGCATCCGGAGCGCGCACGGTGCGGTCGCAGCGTACAGACGCATAGATGCGGGCGGCGCGCGCATCAAACGGCTGCACAATGGCGGCGGTCTCGATGGCATGTTGAAACTTCGCGGCCAAATCCAGCTCTCCTTTTTCAGTTGGCTTTACGAGCACCTCCCCCAAGGTTAGCGCGGAGGTCAGCAATTGGTCCCCGCGTTCCAGCATCTTGCGGCGGAGCTTGCTGACCGCAATGGACAGAGCGCCGTAGTCTTCGAAAAGATAGATGAAAAGATTGGTGTCCCAAAATATCCTGCTCATTGCCACCCTTCCCGGAGACGGGTCACGTACTCGTCGGCGTGTTCGTCAGCCCAAAGGCGCCTGCCCGAACCCTTTAGCGTCAACAACGGATCTTGTTGGAGGGAACTTTTCTTCATTACCGCACACCAATCCTCATACCATTGGAGCAAGCCCCTGTACCACTGAGGCAAGTCGTCACGCAGTGGGACGATCTTGCCACCCTCACGGGCAGGATGATATGCGTCCCCCGGCCGAAACAGCCGGCGGCGGCCCGACTCGGCTTCCAGAAGCATCCGATAGCGCCCCGGATTGGGCGGCCGATTCGCGACACAATGCTGCTGCACATGGACATAGAATCCGGGCCGTAGCATCCCGGCCACCTGCATCTGTTTCGCCTGCTGCATGATTTCCTCGACCGCGAAGTCCGGTTTGTCGGGGTGCTCTCGATGCAACTGTGCGGTCACCAGCCAAACTTCATCAGCGACTTTTAATTCGCTGGAGGTACCGGGCGAGACCCGTTTTCGGTCGACTACCCCAACTTCACGACTGTACTTGTGCGTGTCTGCCATGATTGAGCCTACCTAGGAAAGTTATTTCCTTCACTATTAGTATATAGCATTATTTCATTAATACCAAGTATTAATGAAATTAACCCTGGGGACAGCTTCAGCCAGACGTGGCATCGTGGTCAGGGGCGAGAAAGCTCAATGGCGCCGGCAAAGGCGTGCGGATCATTTATTGTGGGTACGAGTGCGATGCTCGATCACGTGAACGGCGGCAGGGCAGCCTCGAAGCGGCGGCAACGACGGCCACTTGCCAAAGCGGGCTTTCACGCGATTTTTGCGACCGGATTAAGGCCAAGGGAATAAAACCGGATAGGCGCCGCGCCGTTTCGCAATTTACCAATCTTGTCTCTCAACTCTGGGGGCCTCTCCAGCCTAAACATTAAGGATGGCGGCAATGCGGAAGGTCGGACAGGAGATTGACCTGTGCGATTCGGAGAAAAGAACTGTAGTTGAAGCAATAGCCTATTCATTTGAAGCTGAAGATTGCAGATGCTCCTGAGCACGGCAAGCACGAGTCCAGTTGCGAAACATCGCTTAGTCGGAACCGCCGGGTCCGAGTTTTGCCTCGGTGGTACCCACGCCACCGTCGGATCTGCAGCCATAGACATCCTGACTACGGCGCAAAGTAAGCAGAAATATCCATGATCAACTGCGTGGTACCGCTGGCGTACGCATCCGTCTTTCCGTTCAGATTCGGCACGGTCGCCATATTGGAGGTAATCGCGCCGTCCAGCGCGTTCAGGGTCGAAACTACCGGCTGTGGGTCGGTATCCGGCCACAAGGTAAGGTATCCAAGGTCACCCGACGGCACTACCGTGGCATTGAAGACGTATGCCTGGGCCGTGCTGGGCGGGGCACAGGCGCCGCCGGCGACGTTCACTGTAAGTTCGCCCGTGAATGCGCCGGTGGTCTTGCGCGTGTCGAGAGCACGGCAGGGAGTCACCGTATAGAGCTGCAGCCCGCCCGTCGCCGCCGGCGCAAAGTATCCGTTCACGTCAATCACCAGATCGGTATCGTTGCTCGGATATACCGCAACGCCGCCGCCCGTGCCTGCCGGAACGAGGGCTGCATTGGCCACCACCGTTCCGGTCAAATCGTTCAGCGTGGAAACCACCGGCTGTGTCTCCCCCTCCGGCCATACCGTCAGATAACCCAAGTCGCCGCCGCCCGGCGGGATCGCCGTGAAGTTCAGCGAATACGCCTGCGCAGTTGATGGAATATCGCAGGCAACGGTATTGCTCGAGGCGCTCAGAATCGGGAAGTCCCGTTCCGTATCGGCGATCAGCGATGGTGAGCCCAAACCGGACGCATACCCCGAACTCTTGCGCGTGTCCGCCACCCGGCACGGCGTCAGCGGATAGAACTCCAGAGTCGAGCCGCTGCTGGACTGGAAATAGCCGTTGATGTCGAGCACCACATTCGTGTTGTTATTGGCGTACACCGTCACGGCTCCCCCGGTTCCCGAGGGTACAATCGCCGCATTCGCCTTAATGCGGCCATCCAGCGAGTTCAAGGTCGATACCGTAGGCTGTCCCTCGCCCGCCGGCCAGATCGTCAGGTATCCCAACGGAGCGGGCGGCACCACCGTGACATTGAGCGAATATGCCGTAGCCGTGGCGGGAATACCCGCACACGGACCGGAAGGAATTGTGAAGCTCCTTGATACCCCGGCGGCGAGTGCCGGTCCGCCGAAAGGTCCATCAGCGGTGCGCGTGTCCACCACCCGGCACGGCGTTACCGGAACATATTGCACCGGCGTTGGAATTGGATTGACTAGTTGGGGAAACAAGCCGGTGCTGCTCGCGTAGTAACTGTCACCTGAATACGTCGCCACAATCGTATCGGTTCCCACCGGCAACGTAGAGCTGGTGCAGGCGGCCATGAGCGACCCGGAGAGCGCCAGGCCCGAACAACCGGTGAGTGACGTTGCATTCGAGGTAAAGCTCACCGTCCCGGTCGGCGTGGGACCGGAAGGCGTCACGGTGGCCGTAAGCGTCACCGATTGCCCCACCATGGAAGGACTCAGGCTGGAAACCACGGTCACGACCGGAGCAGGCTTGTTCACCACCTGGGAAAGCGTGCCGCTGCTGCTGTTGTAGTTGGCATTCCCCGAATAGGCTGCCTCTATGGAATAGGTCCCCACCGCTGCGAAAGTGGTGGTACAGGCAGCCGTGCGCGAGGAGGACAGCGCCACATCCGAGCAGCCGGAGACAGCGGTCCCATTTGACGTGAAGCTCACCGTCCCCGTCGGAGCGGGCGGCCCGGCGGGCGTCACGGTCGCGGTAAACGTCACCGATTGGCCCACCGTGGACGGATTCAGGCTGGACGCTACCGCTGTGACTGAAGCTGACGGAGTCCATCCGAACACCAGGTTGTAGGCATTCACGGTGCCGATACCGGTGGCAAAATCCCATCCGGTGGCCGTTCCAAAAGCGGGATCATAGGCCGAGTTGGAGGTGGAGAGCACGCCGTAAGTCCCGGAGGGCAGATAACAGTTATTGGCGCCGGTGCAGTTCACGTCCATATCACCCTGCGTCACATCGTAGAAAATACAGAAACTGCCGACGGAATTTCCGTTGGAAGAGTTACAAATTGAACTGCCACTGGCGCCATACTCGGCGCCGGCCAGCGCGTAAAGCCGCGGGTTGGGATTCCCCTGGGCCGCGCCCTGCTTCTGATTTATGAGCGCCATGATGCCCGCCATGATCGGTGATGAAAACGAGGTGCCACCGGCGCCGAGCCAGCCGCTGGGCGCCCCTGTGCACGTTCCCTTGTCGCTGGGATCGGTGTCGCAGAAGATATAGAAGTGGCCCCAGACGCCATTGGCCGCGAACAGGGAGACGTCCGGAACGTCGCGCACGCCATCGGCAGGATTGCCGAGCACCGATTGCCAGGAAGGTTTGGGATATCCGGCGCAAGTCCCGCTCACCACGCCGCTGATAGTGGCGTTGCCGGTCGCACACGCGCTCGGGCCGCCGCTGCCTCCAGCTATGTTCAGGAAGCTCGCCTCGCCGATGGCGCTGTTACAAAATCCACTTGTTCCGTAGGTGCTGGAATAGCCTACGAACGTGGATATCAATTCGCTGGCGCAGGAGTCGTTCCAAGGAATTTCAGGAATGTACGAGATCGCGGACCCATAAGTCGAGCCATTGGTCGCGTTCCAATATGTGCCGCTGGTTCCCGCATATGTGTCGCTGTAGTCGGTGCCTCCCACCGACACGTTGTATACCGTGGAGGTCCAGCCGCTTACCCCGATGCCGTGCGTCGCCACCTTATCGGTGCGGTCGTTGGCATCGCAACTGGCGGCGCCCTCGTCGCCGGCACTGACGAACACCGAGACACCGGCCGCCACAGCACTCTGGTAGGCCGACTTGAAGGCGGCGTTTGCGGAAGCTCCATCTAGAGCTTCGCATTCGCCGTAACTTATACTCATGATCGCCGGAGGCGAGCCTGCGTTCACCAGGTTCTCCAGGGCAAGCAGGCCGCCAAACGTCACACCGGTATCCGCGCAGGAGGCCAATTCGATATGCGCGTTGGGCGCAGCGGCGCTGGACCATTGCGCATCCAGGGCAGCTTCAATTTCCGCGCCAGTTACACCCGGATCGGTACAGCCGCCCGGATGCACCTGGGTGAAAGAGCCGGCCGTGTAGCCGGACAACCCAAATTCGTTGCGGAACGTAGTCCAGTCACCGGTGTTGTATACATTGGTATCTTCAATCACCACAACCGTCTGACCCGTGCCCGTGTAGCCCGCGGCGAAAAGCGGATTCAGGTTGTAGATGGTTGCCAGGTCGGCGGGCACCAGCCCATAGTAAGTATTGCTGCCGGAACTGAAAGTGTATTCAGAGCTCATTTTGTGCATGGGATGCGGCATGAAATTGTGCAGCGAAACCACGCCTTGCACGGCGCCGGCGAGCGCCGCCGGAATCCGCGGATCACTCATATTGGCGATATGGGCCTCGCCATTCACTTCCAAATTATGAATCTCCGTGTGAAACGCTTCGCGCACCTCTCCCGCGCTGCCCGAGAAATCAATGACTACCCCGGTCGGAAACACAGTGTTGACCTTGAAGCCGTGCGATTGCAGCCAGTCCGTAATCTTCTCCACGTCGGACTGGGACACGCCAAATCTCGCTCCTAGTTCGGACGGCAGGATCCACTGATGAAAGACTGGCGAGCCGGGACGGTGCATCTCATCGATCAGGCTCACCAACTCCCGCTCCGCTTCCGGCGGCCGCTGCAACTGGAGCAGCATGTGCTCCAAGGGAAGCGCGTCTTCCACGCGCCCACGATCATTCCGGGCATTAGCCTCCGGCCGGGTGTTTCCAGTAAGGGTAACCAGCCTGCTTTCCTCGACCGGTTGCGTGATCACTGAGCGGGTGTGCAGGCCTCCCTGGTAAGCCTGCGACTGTGCCTGACAAGCGCCGGTGAGCAGCACCAAGCTCACGATTGCGGAAGAAATGGCGAGTGGTCTGCGGGGCATAAGCCTCCTTGCGGTTATCTGCCAAGTGGATATATCGATTCTACGACAGCAGCAGCGCTGCTGAACGCAGCGACTGAGGAATGACTAAGCATGGCCTTCGTCGCGTTACAGTGCGGCAAAGAACTTAGCCATCCGTTCCAGTCCCTTATCCAGTGAGGTCATCGTAGTGGGATAGGAAATGCGCAGGTGTTCATTGGTGCCAAAGGCCTCGCCCGGCACAACCACTACCCCGGCCTCGCAGAGCAGGCGCGAGGAGATCTCGGCGGCACTTCTGGCGCTTGTGCCGCCATTTTTGTTCAAGAATGAAGAAATATTGGGATAGATGTAAAACGCACCCTGCGGTTCGACACAGCGAATTCCGGGAATCGCCCGCACCCCGGCGACGACATGATCGCGCAGGCGAATATACTCCGCCGTCATCTCTGTGAGACAGTCCTGAGGACCGGTAAGCGCGGCGATGGCCGCTTTTTGCACGATGGAGGTGGGGTTCGACGTGCTCTGGCTTTGCAGCTTCTGCATGGCGGAAATGACCGACTTTGGCCCCAGGGCGAAGCCGAGGCGCCAGCCGGTCATGGCATAGGTTTTGGAGAGTGAACCCACGACCAGAACGTGCTCACGGGCCGCCGTCAGTGAACCTACCGAAAACCGGTTGCCGGTGAAGTCGAGGTAGGCATAGCATTCGTCGCTGATTACGAAGATGTTGCGGCGTACCGCCAACTCGACAATCGCCTCCAGATCTGCCGGCTTGATTACCGCGCCTGAGGGATTACTGGGCGAATTCAGCAGAATTACGCGTGTCCGGGGCGTGAGGGAGCGCTCCACCATCGCAGCGGTCAGAGCAAAACCCTGAGATTCGTCGGTATGCACGTACACGGGAATTCCGCCCGCATACTGCACAATGTCCTTGAATGAAACCCAGTAGGGCACGGGAACCACGACCTCATCGCCATGCTCGACCAGCACTTGGAAGGCATTGAACAGAGCCTGCTTTCCGCCGGTGGACGCCATGCACTCTTCCCGCGTATAGGTGGACCCGAAATCCTGCGCATGGCGACGCGCAATCGCATCCCGCAATTCAGCGGTGCCTCCCACCGCGGTATAGCGGGTGAAATTCGCGTTGATCGCGGCGATTGCAGCCTCTTTAATGTGCTGTGGGGTGGTGAAATGAGGTTCGCCGGCGCCAAAATCCACCAGGTCGGCCCCGGAGGCGCGCAGGCGCTCGGCTTCGTTTACAACGGCGAGCGTGGCCGAAGCCTCAATGCGATTGATTCGAGCAGTCAGCGACCGGGAAGTTGGGCTGATGGCGGCCATGGTTCCTCCGGAAAATTTGGGATTGTGGATTTGGGATTCAGGAATTCAGGAGGGCTTTGCACGGCATACGCCGTCTTCTTAAAATCCCAATTCCGAAATCTCCATTTCAAAACAATCTTCAGATTCGTTTAAGTCCGCGGTTAGACCTGACGCGGCGCACGTCCAACTTTACCTCCAGCCGCTTTTGCACCAGCGGCGGCACCATGCTCCGGACCTCGCCGCCAAGCCGCGCGATGTCCTTTACGATGCGTGAACTGATGTACGAATAAGCCTCGGCTGCCGTCAGGAACACGGTTTCGAGGCCGGGCTCGAGTTTGCGGTTCATCAGCGCCATCTGCAGTTCATACTCGTAGTCGCTGATCGCGCGGATGCCGCGTAGCACCGCCTGCGCGTTGTGCTCACGGGCAAAATCGACCAGCAACCCGGCAAAATCGGCAATGTGCACATGGTCGAATCCCCGTGTCAGTTCCTCAAGCATGTCACGGCGTTCCGCAAGGCTGAAAAGAGGATCCTTTTCGGGATTGCGCAGGATGCCGACGATCAGTTGGTCAAACAGCAACGCGCCGCGCGCGATGAGATCCAAATGCCCTTTGGTCGGCGGGTCGAAGGAGCCCGGATAAATGGCAATTACAGTCTTGTCGCAACGGGAGCGTCGCTGTGTCTTTGGAGTCACGGCAGGATGATTCTACTCCCTTGCTATACTTTTCTCATGCCCGAACCAGTTCAGGCGGCCACACACAGTCCGACCGAGGTAGTGCGGCAGGCGCCGGTTCAGCAGGCGCCAAATGGAATTTGCTACGCCGTTTTCGGCGAGATGCTGCTCGCTCCCAACGATCTGGACAGGATGGTCGCAGCCGTGCCCCGCTCTATCGCGGCGGCCCTTGAGCGCAAGGCGTACTATTTTGTTCCGCTTACGGTGGGCCAGGGCGACGACACCCTCATCGCGGAGCGTTACGACATCAACCTCGGCGAGAACGCCGTCTGCCATCGCAACCTCAAACTGGGCAATTCCGAGTGCGTGTTCATTTCCACGCGGCTCATGGATGACCGCTTTTCCGTGGCCTTTGAGTTTTACATCAATGTGGCCCATGCGCTGGTCGAGCAAGCCGGCGTGTCGGAGGGTTTTGCCGATCTCGCGTGGAAACAGGTACAGGACCGCGTGCGCGGCGAGACCAGCCTGGATGCTTACGAACTCCGCAAGCTCGCCACCAGCAACGATCCGGAGGCGGAGAAAGCCCGAACCGACTACCTGCAGGCGGCCTTTGCGGATTCCATTGCCGTATATATGCTGGGCACGTTTATCGACGTGGACTATTTCGACTTGCGGGAACGCGAATACCCGCTGCTAAGCCCCGCGTCACTGGCCGAGCGCCTGCGAAAAGCTGCTGAGATTTTCCCGGCGAATCCCGGTTTCGAATTTGCGGTGTACTACAAGCGGCGGCAGTAGGACACCAGCCGGCAGTTGCCAGTCATCAGCCGCCCGTTTCCAGGCTGAAGACTCACGACTGACGACGAACGACTGAGTTATGATTGCGCATCTTCGCGGACGGCTCCTCGCGAAACACCCGAACCAGGCAATCGTGGAAGCGGGCGGCGTAGGCTATGACGTGGCCATCAGCGTACCCACTTTCACCGACTTGCCTGCCGTGGGCGCCGAAATTGCGTTACACGTTCATACGCACGTGCGCGAGGATGCAATCGCGCTTTTCGGTTTCCGGCACATTGCCGAGAAGCAATTGTTCGAGCGCCTGCTGGCGGTGAGCGGCATCGGCCCGAAACTGGCAATCACGATTCTCAGCGGAATGCCGGCGACAGAAATGGTCGCGTCGATTCGCGGCGGCGACCTTGCCCGCCTGACGCGTATTCCGGGCATTGGCAAGAAAACCGCCGAACGCATGGTGCTGGAACTGCGTGACAAACTAGAGGCATTTGGCGCCGCACCGACGGTTCCGCCAGTCTCCGCACTCGAGGAGGACGTGCTTTCCGCGTTAATGAATCTGGGCTACCCCCGGCCGGTGGCCGAGCGCGCGTTGACCGCAGCCGCCAAGCCGGACGGCGGGACATCGTCGTTTGACTCTCTCTTCCGCGAGGCGCTAAATGCGCTCAGCCGGTGAACCAGTTGGGCAACGTCGTAATTGCGTGATTTGGCAATTTCAGGCTTGAGCTTTTCGTGGGCTGATTATGCGGATTCCGTCGAATAGAATCGGGGACAAGAGATCATTTACTCAACTCCCCAATTACGCGGTTGATCAATCAAGAGGGCGGAAACCGAGCATTGCAATGCTCGTGGTGCGCGTGGTGGTGATTACCGTACTGGCAACTCTCCTTTGTTTTTGCGTAGCTTTGTTTTTTGGCATCGCTGGCATCATGGTGATCGACACGATCGGGGGAGGCGGAATCAACCTGGCCAGCGCCTATCGCCACGTGGCGCTCCCGATTGCGGCAACAGCGCTGGTCGTCGCGTTTTGCGCTGCCCTAATCACTGAAACCCGGCGTTACCGGCGCGCCCGGTCTGCAGCCCTGTTGTAAGCTCAAAGCCATGGTTCCCTACGACGCGGCCGTAGCACAACTTTACGATCTGGGGCATGAACTCGCCGGCACCACGGGGCGCAAGTTCGATCTCGAACTGGTGCGGATTTTGCTTGCGGCGCTTGGTCATCCGGAACGGAGCTTTCCCTCGGTCCTGATTGCCGGGACTAATGGCAAGGGATCCACCGCCGCCACACTTGCCTCGATTCTGCAGGCCGCCGGGCACCGCACCGGCTTGTACACCTCTCCGCACCTGGTTCGCATTAACGAACGTATCCGGATTAATGGCAGGGAAATTGGGGACGACCACTTCGCCGCCTCGTTGAGCCGTTGCTGTCAATCATTACCGATATCGCGCTCGATCATCAGGAATTCCTGGGACAAACGCTGCGCGAAATCGCGTTTGAAAAAGCCGGCATAATCCGCCCGGGTGGGATCGTGGTGACGCTGCCGCAGCATCCCGAGGCCAGCGAGGCAATCGGCAAAGTCGTTTTGGAGCTCGGAACCCGTGCGGTAAGCGCAGTTCGCTACGTCCCACCGGTTTCGCCCGGGGTCGGCAATTCTGACCTCGCCCGGATTCGCACCTGCTACCCGATGGAGGTAATGGGAGAACAGATTCAGGTCGATTCCCCGCTCTTTGGCCGGCACCAGTGGCGCAACCTCGCACTCGCCATCGCTGCAGCCGAACAGCTCAACTGCGCCGGATTCGCAATATCGCCCCGCGATATACAGGAAGGAATCCGCCGGACTCCCTGGCCGGGACGTTTTCAGGTGGTTCCCCCTGACAGCAAGCGCAAGCTCCCGGAGGTTGTGCTCGATGTCGCGCACAACCCTGCGGGTGCTTGGGCATTGCGGTCCGCCCTCTCCGAGCGATATTTGAACCAGTCATCAGCCGAAGAGCCCACGCCGCGCGCCGAAAAGCCTGTCGCCGGAAACGGGAAACGACCCTTGGTCTTTCTATTTGGCGCCATGCGCGATAAGGCCATCGCCGAGGTAGCTTCCATCCTCTTCCCATTGGCACAGCATGTGGTCGTCACGCGTGCCGAGAGCCCCCGCGCCGCCACTCCGGAGGAAGTCCGGTCTGTATCGCAGAGAGCCTTTGGCGATATCGCCCTTTCAACTTCCGTCCCGGAGGGCCTGGAGCTGGCCTGCGCACTCGCCAGCCAGAACGGAGTGGTCGTGGTCACGGGCTCTATCTATGTGGTAGGTGAGGTCATGAAAGCGCTTGGCACCCAGCCAGCAGCAGTCAGCCCACAGCCTGTTTGAAAGTCAGTTCCAGCCATAAATCTGAAGGCGTTTCCAGTTCTGTATGCTGGTGGCTGACGGCTGCTTTCTGGGTGCTAAGCTTGTAATTGAACACCATGGCGAAAGGCGGTGGATTTCGTAACGCGGCAAGCTGGTGCCGTTCCATCTTCATTTTTTTTCCGCTATATATCGCCTATACCGTCGCATTGGGGACTTTGTCTCTCCTTTCGTCATTTTTCGACCGCACTGGACGGGTGCAGCATTGGTTCGCCCATACCTGGTCCCGCATGTCCCTAAGGACCTTCATGTCTCCCGTAACCGTCTTCGGCGCAGATAAGATCGATGCGGGCAAGCCGTATGTGTACGCCGCTAATCATCTCTCCGGATTGGACATCCCGGTGCTGTACGGCAGCCTGCCCACGCAATTCCGCATCATCGCCAAAGAGGAGCTGTTTCATTATCCGTTTCTGGGCTGGCACCTGCGGCGGTCGGGACAACTTGCGATTGACCAGACCAATCCCGGTTCCGCGGTCCGCAGTTTGCGCAAGGCTGTGGACACACTAAGAAATGGAATGCCGTTGGTCATTTTTCCTGAAGGCGGACGATCGGCAAATGGCCAGCTTCAACCCTTCATGACGGGCGCTTTTTATATGGCGATTAAAGCTCAGGTGGAGGTTGTTCCGCTGGCGATCGTGGGAACTTACGAGGCCCTGCCGATGAACAGTTTCCATGTTCGACCCGGTCCCATTCAACTGGTGGTAGGAGAACCCATTTCCACCGCGGGAATGAACTTGCATGACATGGAGGTCTTATCCAATCGCGTGCGGAATGCCATAGCGGAAATGTATGGTGCCCATTCACAGGGACTGGATGAATGCAAGGCCCTCGCCAGTTCGGCGGATTAGAATTGTTTGTCATCCTGAGCGAAGCGAAGGATCTATGTACCCTGCGTGAGGCTGAAGAATGTATGGGCCCTTCGTTTCGTTCGGGATGACACATCTACGGTTGGAGAGGGTTGTTCCCAAATGCAAGCCAGGCCCCGCATCGCAATTCCGCATCCGCACTCGGCCAATTCGGAGTATGTTGCCCGAGTCCTGCCGCAATACCGTGAGGCGGTGGAAAGAGCGGGCGGAGACGCCGTCACCATCGCGCTCGACTTGAGCAATGAGGAAATCGCACGCCTGAGCACTACGTGTGCCGGCGTATTGCTGCCCGGCAGCCGCGCCGATATCAATCCGGAGCGCTACAACGCCTCGCGTCACCCAAAAACAGCCCCGCCCGACCCGCTACGCGACAATGCCGACGAATTGTTGGTGCAGGACGCCTACAACATGCACAAGCCATTGCTGGGAATTTGCTATGGGCTGCAATCGTTGAACGTCTGGCGTTCGGGCTCGCTGGAGCAACACCTGGCCGGTCCAGTGCGGCATTTCGACGAGGCTCCCGACCACCGTGTTTCGGTGGCTCCTAACTCGCGGTTGGCGGGTATTCTTCGCGAGATCGCACCTGTGTCAGCGGAGGGCAAACTTGAACTGATGGTCAACTCCAGCCATCACCAGGCCGCCGCGACGCCGGGAGATGGATTACGCGTCGTAGCCCGATGCCCGGATGACCAGGTCATCGAGGCACTCGAAGGCACGGCGCCTGATCACTGGGTAGTGGCCGTCCAATGGCATCCCGAGCGAATGCAAGACCCGGCGTCCCTCGCCTTGTTTAGTGCGTTGATCGACGCGGCGCGCGAACGAAATAGCAGCCCCCGAAATCCGGGGCTGGACTTTGAGGCCTTCGGCGCAGGAAACGAAGCATCTCCAAAGTAGTCAGTCATTGCGACAAATCGCGGGCCTTGCGGCCCGCGATTTTGCTGATTTCTTCCTGGATGCGGTTGGCGGCATCTTCCATGTCCTGCGACAGCCGGACATTGCGGTAGTACTCCATGCCCGTGCCGGCGGGGATCAGGCGACCCACAATGACGTTTTCCTTGAGTCCGCGCAGATGGTCCACCATGCCCTGAATGGAGGCTTCGGTGAGCACGCGCGTGGTCTCCTGGAAGGATGCTGCCGAGATGAACGACTCCGTGGAGAGGGAAGCCTTGGTGATGCCCAGCAGCAGTGGCCGGCCCGTTGCCGGACGCCCGCCCTGCGCCATCACGCGCTCGTTCTCTTCGCGGAACTTGAACTTGTCCACCTGCTGCTCCAGCAGGAAGGCCGTGTCGCCCACGTCCTCGATCTTCACCCAGCGCATCATCTGGCGCACAATGACTTCGATGTGCTTGTCCGAGATGTTCACGCCCTGCAGGCGGTAGACTTCCTGGATCTCGTTCACCAGGTAGCCCTGCAGTTCCTTCTCGCCGCGGATGGCAAGAATGTCATGCGGGTTGAGCGGGCCATCCATCAACGGCTCGCCGGCGCGGACGCGCTCGCCTTCCTGCACGTTGATGTGCACACCGCGCGGCACCGAGTATTCCTTCTCCAGCCCGTTGTCGGCGGTTACGAACACCTTGCGCTGGCCCTTCGAGACCTCGCCGAATTTCACCGTACCATCGATCTCGCTCATCACCGCGGGATCGTGCGGTTTGCGCGCTTCGAACAACTCGACCACGCGCGGCAGGCCGCCCGTGATGTCCTTGGTCTTGGTGGTTTCACGCGGAATCTTGGCAAGTACATCACCGGGATGCACCTCGTCGCCGTCCTGAATCATCAGGTGAGCGCGCGAAGGCATCAGGTAGCGCTTGCTGCCCTTCCCACCTTTGATGACAATGGTCGGCTGGCGCTTTTCGTCGGGTGAATCCGCTACCACCCAGCGCGACAGGCCGGTGACTTCGTCCACTTCTTCGTGCAAAGTCATGCCTTCCTGCAAGTCTCGGTAGGTGGCAGTGCCTCCGATTTCGGTAAGAATGGCAAAGGTATAGGGATCCCACTCGACCAGCACCTGACCGAGCGTCAGCGGCTGGCCGTCGGCAACCTTTACCTTGGCGCCGTATACAACCGCGTAGCGTTCCTTTTCACGGCCGCGGTCGTCCACCACGGCAATTGAACCGCTGCGGTTCATCACCACCAGATCCCCGCTCTTCGACTTGACGGTCTGTAGATTAACGAAACGGGCAAAGCCGTTGACCTTGGCTTCCAGGCGGGACTGCTCGCTGACGCGAGAGGCCGTGCCGCCGATGTGGAAGGTGCGCATGGTAAGCTGAGTTCCCGGCTCGCCAATCGACTGTGCCGCAATTACACCGGTCGCCTCACCCAATTCCACCAGCCGCCCCGAGGCGAGGTTGCGGCCATAACAGGCCACACACACCCCGCGTTTGGACTCGCAGGTGAGCACCGAACGGATTTTTACCCGCTCAATGCCGGCCGACTGAATGGCGCCGGCCAGTTCCTCGCTGATCTCACCATTCACATCAACAATGACATTGCCTTCGAAGTCCTTGATTTTTTCGAGCGACACGCGACCTACGATGCGATCACGCAACGGTTCGATGATTTCGCCCGATTCCACAATCGAGCCCACATAGATGCCATCGACGGTGGCGCAATCGTACTCGGTGATAATGACGTCCTGCGCAACGTCCACCAGGCGGCGCGTCAGATAGCCTGAATCCGCCGTCTTTAGAGCCGTATCGGCAAGGCCTTTGCGAGCTCCGTGGGTGGAGATAAAGTACTGCAACACCGTGAGCCCTTCGCGGAAGTTGGCGGTGATGGGCGTCTCGATGATCTCGCCAGAAGGCTTGGCCATCAAGCCGCGCATACCGGAAAGCTGGCGGATCTGTTGCTTCGATCCGCGGGCGCCCGAATCGG
>JBEKOS010000107.1:0-10634 GCA_049521535.1 Terriglobales bacterium
ACTTCGGGCTCGATCTCCAGATTGCTGCCGGCCTCGACATTGGTGATAATCTGTTCCAATACTTTGTCAACCGGACCCGCCGGCGCCAGAATTCCGGCCTGTTCGAGACGATCAAGGACGTTGTCTTCCGACTCTCGTTCCCAAGCGCGCAGGCTCGTTACCGGAGAGAAGTCGCTGGGCGCTGCATTCTCGTCCTGGACCCCGTCCTTGGTTTCGATCTGCATATCCGTGAACTCTTCCTGCCGGCCAGCGTGCTTCAGGTCGTAGGCCCAAAGCCGCGTCTGACCCTTGAATCGCACCATCTTTTTCATCATGCCGGCCTTTAGGCCAGTTTCTTCCTCATAGATTGCCGTGGGAAGCCACACCCCGGGTTGGACGTTGGTGCGCCAGCTATCCATATGGAAATAAGTGTCGCGCACCGGGTGCGTGTAGACCCCGCTGAAACGAACGAGGTTAAAGTCCTTGTCTTCCACCCAAATGCGGCCTACAAAGCGTCCATGATCCTTATTAGTAGGGTCGACGGTAAATACCAGGCAGCGGACGTCGCCGAGGAACTCGCGCCGGAGGAAGTGGAAAGCATACCGATTGCGGTTGAATCCCCGTCCATCCGGAAACAACATGCTGGAAAAGCCGATCGGCAGGAAATCGACCTTGAAGAACTTGGTGACTGCCTTCACCGACGTCAGCGGCGTCGCCGCAGCCGCCTTCCACCCGCTCTTTTCGAGTTCGGTGGTATAGAACCTTTCGTTGAAACCATCGCCGAGGTCCAGACGGCCCAGGAAGTAATGATCCGTGGTCGGGATATTGCCCTGCTCTTCGTCGGAGCGGACCAATTGCAGATAGGTTTCAACCATCGGATGGAGTTTTCGCATGGAATTGACTAATTCCGTTTCATGCTGGCTCATGCGGTCAATGGCCTGGTTTACGGTGACCGCCGGAGCATTGTTAACTGCGCCGGTTTCGGAGTTCTGTGCCTGGGAACTTACGGCGGCCAAAACTGTTAACAGGAAAATGGCAAGAGACTTGGTGACGTGCATCTAAATCCTCCTTCAGCTTTGCGGCGTGAGTTTCACCGCGCTTGGGAGTCCGGCGGTTCAGGCTTGGTTACCGGCTTCAGCTCCCTCGCACTGTCAGATTCGTCGACTTGGCGAAACTCGTAAACATGCCCGCGGGCCATGTACTACCGCGCTGGAGGTAACGTTACCGGGAAGAAAATGCGGACTAGCTAAGGGGCTGCATCCCGGCAAATGCCCGCTTGAAGAGGCTTTCAGCTCGTTTCCGGCAAACTTTCAGGCAGATGTGAGGACCAATGCTAACCGCGACCGTATAGGTACTTGGGTCACTTCGAAGCCTTCAGCAATCAGCGATAAACCATTTGCCAGCGAGGCATCGAGGCAACGCTCATGCTGACTGCTGATGGCTGCAAGCTGATTGCTGTTCTTATTGCAACTTTTTCAACCCATGGTGTTCCTATTAACGGAGCCGCTGGTCTATTCTGGTGCAATCAGGGTGAAGGAAATCGTGCAATCATCCAAGTCGCGTTTGTGGATCGGGGCGGTTGCGACCGCTTTAGTCGCTTCGCTTGTATCCGGGGCATACGCCAGGAAGAAGGAAAAGACTGCTGCCCCGGTCACTCAGATGACGGAGCAGCAACGTGCCCTGCACGCCTTGAGTCGACTGACCTACGGCCCGCGGCCCGGTGATGTGGAGCGGGTGATGTCCGTGGGCGTGGACAAGTGGATCGATCAGCAGCTTCATCCCGAAAAAATAAATGACTCCGCCATCAACGCGCGGCTCGCTCCCTTTCTCACGCTGCACATGGATACGCTCACCCTGGTCCGGACCTTCCCTTCGCAGCAGATGGTGAAAGCCGCTTCTGAAGGCAAAGTGCCATTGCCGCGCAATGCCGATGATCGCGCCGTCTATCAGGCACAGATCGAAAAGTACCGCGAAAAGCAGGAGCAGAAGCAGGTGCAAGGCGCACAACTTACCCCTGCGGCCCAGCAAGGAGCGCCAGAAAGCGCCACGACTGCCAATCCGGGCCAGGATATGCAAAGCCCCTCCAGCACGCAGACTCAGACCGGGTCCGCCGCAGGGGATTCTCCGGCCATGAATCCGGCGAACAGCGATGCAGACAAGGCTGCGAAGAGGCAGGAACGGCGCCAGGCGCGCCAGCGGGCCGATGAACTAATGCAACTGCCCTCCGACTAGCGTTTTCGCGAATTCCTGGACATGAGCGCACCGGAACGCCAGATGCTCGCTGGCTTGCCGCTGCCTGAACGGGATCTGTTGGTCGCCGACCTTACTCCGCAGCAGCGCGAAACCGTCATGGCGCTATCCAATCCGCAACAGGTGGTGGTCACTGAGCTTCGCCAGGCCAAGTTGCTGCGAGCGATTTATAGCCAGCGCCAGCTTGACGAGGTGATGACAGATTTCTGGTTCAACCATTTCAACGTCTTTATCGACAAGGGAGCCGATCATTACCTGCTCACCAGTTACGAGCGCGATGTCATACGGCCTCACGCATTGGGAAAGTTCAAAGACTTGCTGGTGGCAACAGCTACAAGTCCGGCCATGCTTTTCTATCTTGACAACTGGCTAAGCATTGGACCGAATTCCGAGTTTGCCCTATACGGCCCCCAGCGACCTGCGAACGCGCGCTGGCGCCCGGCAATGCAGCGTCCCGCCCAGGGCAAGAAACAGGAAAGCGGGCTGAACGAAAACTATGCCCGCGAGGTGATGGAACTGCATACCCTGGGCGTAAATGGCGGCTACACCCAGGCAGACGTAACTCAACTCGCCAAGGTCCTGACCGGTTGGACATTGAAGGAGCCGCGCAAAGGCGCCGAGTTCATCTTTGACGAGCGCAAGCATGAGCCCGGGACCAAGGTGGTGCTGGGACATCAGATCAAAAATCACGGCGAGAGCGAGGGCATGCAGGTATTGGACATTCTCGCTCACCATCCTTCAACCGCCCGCTTTATCTCGACCAAGCTGGCGCAGCGGTTCGTCGTGGATGATCCGCCGCCGGCGCTGGTCGAGCGCATGGCCAGGACCTTCCGCGAATCGGATGGCGACATTCGTGAGGTCATGCGCACTATGCTGCACTCGCCCGAGTTCTGGTCGGCGCAAACCTACCGCGTCAAAGTCAAGACGCCTCTGGAATTCGTGGCTTCTGCTGTGCGCGCGACCGGTGCAGACGTGCAGAATGCAATGCCGCTTGCGCAAAACCTGAACCGCATGGGGATGCCGCTGTACGGCGCGCAGCCGCCAACCGGTTATTCAACTAAGGCGGATGTCTGGGTCAACTCTGCGGCCCTGCTCAGCCGCATGAATTTCGCAATGACGCTGGCGGGTGGCCGCCTGCCCGGTTCGACAGTGGATCTGCAGGCGATGCTCGCCACCTCTGATATGGGTACTGGCCCCCATTCCGATCCCGCGGCGGCAGCTCCTGAGTCGGAAAATGACGCCAATGCCCTGCTGGCGCAGCTTGAAAAGGCCTTTCTCAACGGAGACGTTTCGCAGCGAACGGACGAGACCATTCGGAAGCAACTAGACGATCCCAAGGTGGCGCAACGCGTTTTGGATGATCCCAAACGCCAGCCAAATCTGGGATTGATCGCGGGCCTGATTTTAGGCTCGCCGGAATTTCAAAGGAGATAGCAGCAAGTAGTTAATAGCTGGTAGCTAGTAGCTACAAGCGGGCCTCGGAAGCGCAGTCTCCCTCGCCAACTGCTTGATGCGGGAGTTCACATGCAACCAACACGTCGCGTCTTCCTAAAGGATGGGGCCATGGCCCTCGTAGGCACGGCGGCCATCCCATCCTTCCTCTCGCGCGCGGTATACGGCGCACAAACGTCCACGGACAGCCGCAAACGGCTGGTAGTCATTTTCCAGCGAGGCGCCGCGGACGGATTGAACATCGTCGTTCCGCATGGCGAGGCTGCGTATTACCAAATGCGTCCGAGCATCGCCATCGCGCAGCAGAACGTGATCGACCTGGACGGATTTTTTGGGTTACATCCCTCAATGACGGCATTCAAGCCGATTTGGGAGCAGCGTCACCTGGCAATCGTGCACGCCGCAGGTTCGCCTGATCCGACGCGTTCGCACTTCGACGCTCAGGATTTCATGGAATCTGGAACACCGGGATACAAGGGCACGGACGACGGCTGGATGAATCGCGCCCTTCGCGTGTCCCCGGCTTCGAATGGTGCCAGGCAACCCGTTGGCGCCGACCAGGAATCACCATTCCGCGCCGTTGCCATGGGGACATCTCTCCCGCGGATCCTTGCCGGAAGCGCGCCGGCCGTCGCTTTGAACAATATCAATGATTTCGGCGTGAACGGCCGCAACTCGTCCGGACAACCGCTTGCCGGCACCTTTGAGGCAATGTATGCCCAGTCGGTGGACTCGGTGCTGCACGGCACCGGCCAGGAGACTTTCGATGCCGTTAAGATGTTGAAGGCGGCCGACCCGGGTAGATATACCCCTGCACCTGGGGCAATTTATCCCCGTGGGCGCCTGGGCGACAGCCTGCGGCAACTGGCTCAGCTCATGAAGGCCGACCTGGGAGTACAGGCCGCGTTCGCCGACTTGGGCGGCTGGGACCATCATGTCAACGAGGCGCCGCAGCTCGATAATGTGTTGCGCGAGTTCTCGCAAGCCATCGCCGCATTCTGGTACGACCTCGCGGATTTAGGGGATGACACGGTCATCGTGACTATGTCGGAATTCGGTCGCACAGCACGCGAGAACGGCAATCGCGGCACTGACCACGGTCACGCCAACTGTATGTTTGTCCTTGGAGGACCTGTACGTGGCGGGCGCGTCTACGGACGCTGGCCGGGCTTGGCACAAAATCAGTTGTACGAAGGACGCGATTTGGCCTTGACTACCGATTTCCGCACGGTGCTCGGCGAAGCGGTCACTCGGCAACTGGGAGCGCCTAAGCTGAATACGGTTTTTCCGAACTTCCAGAATTCGGGAAGCTTGCGAATTCTTGGGTAATGCCGAATGCGAACCACGGATGAAGACGGATTTATACGGATTGACGCGGATCAGAGCCATAAGCATCGAATGAACGGCAATCATTAGCAATCGCACAGAAAGCCCCGCAGGGGCGGAAGATTTTAGCCTCGAAATCCGCGCGCGTTGATCACGCTTTGGTAAGGAGTATCGCTCGAACGGCTCCCACGACGATAACATCAGCTCTCTCTGAAAATATTTCAACCGGCGAGCGGCCCTTGCGGAGAATGACGAAGATCACGGCAATCATCAGCGCTGCGGTTATCACGAAGTTCGGCCAGGCGTTAAGCTTCCACTGCCCACTCCAACTCCACTGCCCCCGACTGGAGAATGGAGCGAGGTAAGGAATTGGCCAGCCAAATCCCTCGGGTCCGCGTGATCCCAACATATCCATCCAGAGACGCAGGTGAAAAGCTGCAAAGGCAAGGAGAGCAGCCATCCATCGTCGTGTCGCTAACAGCCATGCAACCGCTGAAATTGCGACACCAAACAACAGCGAATGCAGGCTATGGTGGAACTTCGAAAACCAAAGCAGCGGATGTGCCGTGCTTCGCGTCGCCAGTTCTATCGGTAGTCCCAACCCGTCAACGTCAGGCACAACCGACGCCAATGTAACAACGATTCGATCTCGTCGGTTCAACGGCGCCGCATTGGCAAGCAGCCAGCCCGCCAGAAAGTGGGTTGCAGGGCTCATACGTGCGCTGTCACAACACCGCCGTTTCCTCAATCAACCTTCCCTCGGCAAACCTGCGCAGGCTGAGCAATTCCGCATCGATCAATTCAGTCGAGCCTCGAAGGATTAAATCGGCGAGAATCTTGCCGGTCGCCGGTGCATGCATTACCCCGTGTCCGCTGAAACCATTTGCAAGAAAGAATCCGGGCAATTCCGGCACTACGCCAAGAATGGGATGATGGTCGGGCGTCATCTCATACAAGCCGGCCCACGCACGCTTGGGATTGATGGGAAGATTCTCGAATACCGGCACCCGCCTGGCGGCGTGAGTGAGAACTTTCTCGACAAACCCCGGATCAAACGCCGTATTGTAACTGCCTTTCTCCTCGGGATCATTCCAGGCCAGCAGAAAACCCAACGACTCGGGACGAAAGTGGAAGCCGTTGGACATGTCAATCGTCATGGGCGCAGTGTGCGGATATACATCAAATGGCTCGCTGGGCACCAGCATACGGCGCAACGGTTCGACGGGTAAGTCAACTCCGGCCATCCGGGCAATCTGTGCCGCCCACGGCCCGGCGGCATTCACGACAGTGCGAGTAGCGATCGGGCCGTGACTGGTCTCGACGAGGGCAATTTGCCCGCTTTCCACGCGAATTCCTGTCACTTCGGCTTCGCGCAATAGCCGGGCGCCACGTTCCTGGGCGCGCTTCATGAAACCGGTCATGGCGCTATGCGGATCGACAAAACCGTCGGTCGGACAAAAGCTGCCACCGACAATGTCGTCGCTGCGAATCAGGGGAAATTGGCTGCGAATGTCCTCAGCCGCAACCATGCAGACGTCTTTCAGCCCCAGCGCTTTTTGTTGCTGCTGATTCGCGCGCAAGTAATCGAGATGCCTTTGGCTGGTCGCGAGAAAAAGGTACCCCTGCGGACGGTATCCCGATTCAAATCCGGTATGCTCCTCGAAGGCAGCATAGAACGGGATCGAGTATATCGACATCCGGATGTTGACCGGCGTGGCGAACTGGGCCCGTACACCACCCATGCTCTTTCCGGTTGATCCCTTGCCCTGGTGCGTTTCTCGCTCAAGCACCAGCACATCGGTACAACCAGCCTCCGTCAGATGGTAGGCAATACTTGAGCCCACAATTCCGCCACCGACGACCAGGATCTCCGCGGTTTCCATACGCATTCCTTAAATCTCGTTCGCAGCGGCGCTCGTGGCCGGCAAGCGAACCACAAGCCGTGCGTTAAGCTAGTTACGTGAGAAGAACAATTCTAATCGGACTCGCCGTACTTGGCGCCTTACTCACGGGTCCTTTCGCCTCGGCACAAACACAGTCATTTCCAGAACCAACTATCTCTCACGAAGATTATCAGGCAGAGGTCTTTGGGGGATTTTCCCTGCTGCACGCGAAGCCAGCTTCAGGCTTTTCCTATTACAACCTGTATGGTTGGAATGTGTCGGCAACCGAGTGGGCTAATTCCTGGTTTGGCATCATGCTGGACGCCTCCGCCGGCTATCACAAAGTCAGCCTGCCCGGTCCGGACGGCAAAACAGTGACCAACGTGGATCAATATAGTTTTCTGGCCGGCCCGCGTTTTCGCCTCGTGCCCAACAAGTCGCGGTTTGACGGAACCTTGCAACCGATGGTCGGTTCCGGCCTCGGCCACGCGCCCCTGAGCACGCCAGGTGGACTCGAAAACGCCTACGAAGCACGGTGGGCCTATCAGCTTGGATTCGCCGGAGACTATAACTTCACACCTCGCCTCGCCGTAACGCTCCGGCCCGGCGTCTATTGGACGCGCTTCGGGTCCAGCACGCAAACGGATTGGAAGCTGGCGACTGGCGTTGTTTATCGCTTTGGCAAATCCCAGGAGTGAGACCTTTCGCCACAGATTGACGCAGATCAGCGCGGATTAGAAACCGGATTGGCAAGACCATCAGAGCTGGATTGCTTCCGATCGAACTCACTTGAGCCAGTTGCCTGTGTTTTGTGGATCAGCGTTTATCTGCGTAAATTCGCGGCGAGAAGGTTCTGGCGGAAGCGTGTGCGAGTCGAACGCACCCACGACGCCGCGAAGGCGCCGCGCGCCGGTTTTGAAGACCGGGAGGATCACCGGATCCCATGCGCTTCCTCAAAGTTTGTAGTTTACAGTTTGCAGCAGGCTTCTGGCTGCAATCTGTAAACTGTGAGATATGGGCTCCCGACGATTTTCTTTCATTCAACTCGACGTTTTTGCCTCTCGTCCGCTGGAAGGCAATCCACTGGCCGTGTTTACCGACGGACGCGGCTTCACCGACGCCGAGATGCAGGCTGTGGCCCGGGAAATGAATCTCTCGGAAACCACCTTTATTGTGCCGCGCGAGCTCCAGGTGGAACGCGAACACGGAATTCATGTACGCATTTTCACTATTTCCCAAGAGCTGCCCTTTGCGGGTCATCCGACTCTGGGCACGGCGGCTGTCATAAACGCTGCAACGGGATCAGACGAAGTGCGTCTGCAACTCGCAGCCGGCATCGTGCCAGTGTCTTTTCGATCAGAGACGGAAGGCGCATTCGGAGAGATGCGGCAGCGCGACCCCGAGTTTGGCGCCATTCACGAACCAACTGAGGTAGCAGCGGCCACGGGTGTTCCCGTGGATGCGATCTCACGTGACGTCCCCATTCAGACGGTCTCGACCGGACTGCCCTTCACCATTGTTCCCATGCGCAACCTGGCAGCCGTGCGCGATTTGAAGATCGACCTTTCGCGGGCTTCCGAATATCTGAAGCGATGCAGCGGCGGTTTCTTCTATTGGGCGACGCGAGAGACAATCGACCCTGCGGCCCGGTTACACACCCGCATGATTTTTTACGGCGGTGACGATCCGGCGACTGGTTCCGCGGCCGGGTGTTGCGCGGCATGGGCGGTGGCACACGGTTGGCTGGCATCCGACCAAAGCGCACTCATCGAACAGGGCATCGAATGCAATCGCCCCAGCCGAATTGTCGTCCGTGCGGAGTGGCAGGGTGACCGGGTAGTTAATGTTCGCGTGGGAGGTCACACCGTTGAGGTCGCTCGCGGCGAACTATTCCTGTAGGAGGAAACGCCGGCCCTTGCCGCTGGAACCAGCTTTCGAGCTGCCGCAGGAGTGCAATTCGGATGTTTGCATCGGCGATACTTTACAAGGGAGTTCCTCAGGGCTTACGATTCGGAGTCTGCAACATTTACCGGTCACCGTTATCTGACAAGATCATGAAGCCCAAGCGCACCATTCTCTGTGTCGATGATAACGAGCAATCATTGTCCGTCCGGAAGGTTATGCTGGAGACTCGAGGCTATCGGGTGATCGCTTGCATCGATGGAGCACAGGCATTTGAGCAGTTCAAAAAGGGAGGCATAGATCTGGTGCTGACCGACCTGGTGATGCCTAACGTGCCGGGCGACGAACTGGTTCGCCAGATCAAGGAACTGTCACCCCATACTCCCGTCATTCTGTTTTCGGGAAAAGTCAAGGTTTACGAAACCAATACGCGGGCCGACGTTTTCCTGCCGAAGGGCATGTACGCACCAGCGGAACTGCTGGAACGCATCCGCCTTCTGCTGGTGAGAAAACGAGGACCCAAACGCGTTTCCTGTGCTTCAGCGGAGCGAAAAACAGGAACCTGATACTGAATTGGTGATCGGTGATTCGCAATTTGTAATTGACAAGCTGACAGGTCCTTCCGGAAAATCGCCGAATCGCCGATCACAAATTACAAATCCTAGGCTGCCCCTGTAATATCTTTATGTGACGCCTCCTATCATCGATGTGGCTGACGTGCGCAAGACCTATCGCGTCGGCAAAGTCGAAGTTCCTGCCCTGCGTGGCATTTCATTTACCGTTGCCTCAGGAGAATTCGTTTGTATCGTCGGGCCCTCGGGCAGCGGCAAATCCACACTGTTCTATATTCTTGGCGGATTGACGCGAGCTGATTCCGGCAGAGTCGTCATCGGCGGAGCGGATTTCGCCTCCCTTTCGGATGCAGAGCGCACCCGGATGCGCAAACGGAAAATTGGCTTCGTATTTCAGAAGTTCAACCTGCTGCCGACTCTGGATGCCCGTGGAAATATCGAAATCGCCCAGGATATTGCGGGCTTCAATGGAAGCAACGACCGCGGCCATTTTGACCAGATTGTGCAAATGCTGGGCATCGGGCGCCGCTTGGATCACCGCCCTTCGGAGTTAAGCGGCGGCGAACAACAGCGGGTGGCTCTGGCTCGCGCGCTTATCAACCGTCCGGCGTTGGTATTGGCTGACGAGCCCACGGGTAACCTTGATTCGACCAATTCCGAAATTGTGCTCAAGATGCTTCGCGAAACCAATCAGCAGCTTGGGCAGACGGTGATGATGATCACGCATAATCCCGAAGCTGCCTCGGTGGCGGATCGAATTATTCACATGCGCGACGGCTCCATAGTAAAACCGGAAGAGGACCCGCAATGGAAGCCGCGGAATTTATAGGTTGCGAATGAAGGCAAGAGCTAGAGGCTACAGATCCTCCGGAGTTCGAACCGTCAGCACCGGACACGGGGCGGACGAAACCACGCTGTAAGCGGTCGCCCAGGTTCGCTGTTGAGCCTCCTGCGAATGCCGACGCAAGCCCAGCACGATCACATCAGGTTTCCAGACCTCTGCGGTACTCAGAATGGCCTCTGCTGCCGGCCCAAAAGCTACCCGCAGTTCCGGCGCTCTCGGCAGGCTGGCAGCCAGGGGCACCAGTTGCCGCAGGCGTTCCTCGTTTTCATGCTGCAACCCTTCGCGCTGCGCCATGTCGTCAGGCGCCTCATTAACCACATGAAGCATTGCCAGTTGCGCCTGGTTCCTCTCGGCAATGGCCAACGCAAATTTACCTGCGTAAAGAGACTGCGCGGAGAATCCGGTCGCGTACAAAACCCGTTTCGG
>JBEKOS010000108.1:0-10518 GCA_049521535.1 Terriglobales bacterium
CTGGGCGGGACCGACAAATCACTGGTGCCAGCCCAGCCGTTGACGCGGTGAGGCACTTCCCAATCCTGCCGGGAATAGTAACCTCCAGCGCCCACGGTCAGGGGGCGCCCAAAAAGTTCATGAGTATAGGCAACGCGCGCGGCATAGGCCGGCTGGTTAGCAGCTTCGCCGGCCGTGGGCAACCGAAGGTAAGGATCCTCCGGATACTCTCCCGTCAGAGGATCAAGGATTCCCGCCTGCAGCATTAGGTTGGATCGATCGGGGAGGTCGAAGCGGTGCTCAATCCGAAGTTGCGGCGTCCACGCCCACAGATTGCCGGCATACGTCAGGGCGGGTGACGAAACAGACGCGAAAGACATGGGCGAGAGCGGCGCGAAAAATAGGGAATCCTGCCCTGCGACAACGGAAGTTTGTTCCCAATCCATTCGCAAGGTTGCCGTGCGCAGGCGTGCGATCCCGTATATGTCGCCGTTCTCCGCCGGGGGGAAGCCGGCAGCGAAATCAAATTGCACGTCGGCGGTAGTTCTGGCTCCCGCCACCTGCGGTCCAAACGCCTGCAGCCCGATGATTGATTGACGCGGCGTGCCGCCAAAGGACCCGGATGACTCCGGCACCGCTGGCGCCGCCATGGTGGGATTGTCGATGCTATCCACACTTCCGCGATTCTCAAAGAGATTTACCAGCGCTATGCCATAGAGCCGCAGGTGGTACTTCGAGCCGCTCTCAACTTTGGTCTGCTCCTGCTGGTTCACTTTGTCGGTGAGCAATTGCACATCCTCTTTCACCTTTGCCAAATCCGGATTGCCGTTTTGATTGCCTGACGTTGCCGCTTGTCCGGGTTCGACTTCTGAATGGACAGCATTAGATCCTGCGGGACCTGACCCAAGGGAAGCCATCGATTGTGCCGGCAGGGGCGCTTTGTCTGCCAGCAATGTTTCGCGCATGGCCCGGGTTTCCGTGCGATAGCGCGCCGCCTCTTCCCGCAATTCATCGACCGACTGCCGGAGTTCGCGAACCTGTACCTGGAGTTCGCGCACAACCTCGCTGAGGGAGGGCTCCGCGGAGGAGGCAGGCGGGCCGCCCGGCGCGGATTGGGCTGCGCTCTCGACTGGTCCAGCCAAGAGGACGAGTCCAAAACTTACCGCTACTGCCACAAGATATCGGCCATCTGTACGTTTTTTGCGCATGACGTCGCTCCTGGTCAATGAATACGCACATTGCGTGCAAGGCCGGGACCGGGCGCCTCCGCGTTCGCGGAGTGATCCGGTGAATGGCCGTTGGGCAGTACGATTTTGAAAGTCGTGCCCGCCGCCGAACTGGATTCCAGCGAGATTTCACCGCCGTGGTCCTGCACTATTTTTTGCACCACCGCGAGACCCAGGCCGGTGCCATTTTCCTTTCCATGGCTGACAAATGGATGGAAAAGCCGTGAGCGTATCGAATCGTCAATACCGTGCCCATTGTCTTTCACCCTGATGACAAAACTGCCGTTCTCAGCCCTGGTGATTACCTGGATCGAGCCGGCGCCAATGGGGAGCGCCTCGCAGGCATTCAGCAGGAGATTGTGAAACACGCGTTCGATTTTTCCGGGATCGAACCAGCCGGTGGTATCGCCTTCGCACGTAACGTTGATCGCGACCCGGTGAAAATCGGGATGAGCGCGGACGGCGGCGGCACTGCGGCGGATGAGGTCTTCCATGCTGGTCAGCGCAATGTGCAGGGACTCGCGCGTACGGGAGAACTCGAGCAGTGACTCGAGCAAGTCGGTCATCTGGTCGACCGCCGTCCGGATTTCCCCGTACAACTCTTCCCGCTGCTGGAGGCCGAGCCTGCCTTCACTGAGAAACTCGGCATTGGCGACGACCGCGGTAAGTGAATGGCGGAGGTCGTGCGAGATCGAGCTCGCCATGCGGCCAATCGTGGCCAGTTGCTCGCTTTCCAGCAACTGCCGCTGCGTCAGTTGCAAGCTCTCCCGCATGCGCACAAAGGCAGCGGTCACCTGGGCCACTTCATCGTCCGCTCTTTGGGTAAGCGGATAGGTAAAATCTCCCTGTTCAAGGGACCGAACGCCTTCCACCAAATCCTGCAGGGGGCGGGTAAAGGTATGCGAAATGAGAACCACGATGATTCCGCCGGCCACAATCGTGAGCAGGCCGAGCACGATAAGCAGACGATTGAGCCGCTGCAGAAAGGCGGCCGCCTGGTCATAGGACTTCAAGACGGTCAAGGTCACGTCGCCGGATTCATCCGCAAACAATTTCATGGAAGTGCGCAGGTACTGCTCATCTCCCAGTTCGACATCGGAGGGCGTTCCGCCCAAACTCCTAAAACCCGTCGCCTCCCAATCGGCCAGCAGTGCCGACTGCTGCGGGGATGACAATGTGCTCACGACCAGGGTGTGCCCGTATCCGAATGCAACTTGGCTGGCAGCGACCTGTCCTATGTCGCGTGCCACCTGCTCGTCGATTTCGTAGCCGACCGCCAGCACGCCCAGCAGCGTGCCGTGCGCCGGTGGACCAAAAAAGATGGGCTGCAGGAACACTTCGTACAAATGACCTTCGCCGAACCACCAGTGACCGGGGCCCCAGCCGGTGGTTTGCGCGTCTTCCTTATGATCAGGGTTCTGGCCGGCGGGCTGAAGCGAGTGCGACAGCGCCTGCTGCGCCAAGTCATGAGTAAAGCCGGGCGTGGCGGTATGCACGGCCATTACCTTGCCGTTGCGGTCGGAGAGAACAAACAGGGAACTGCCGCTTAGCCGCCAAAGGTCTGATGAAGCGTCCTGAATCGTCAATTCATCCTTGCTGGTCATCAGGGCTTTTACTGTCGGCAGGTCGGCAAGCAGGGCGGCGGAGCGGGAAAGGTTGCCCTCACGCTGGCGCTGCACGTTGCGAAAGGTGACGACAGAGTTGTTCAGGTCGTCGAGGATCTCGGCTCTCACCTGCTTGCCGACGCTTTCGCGCACCACCAGCAGGCTCGCCGACGTAAGGCCCAGCGCCGTGAGCAGAATGGAAAGCAGGATTTTAGTTCGCAGTCGCACGGCGGCCATTCCGAAGAGTTTTATCACAACCCGCGGACAGATGAGGAACCACCAGGGCCTACGGCAAGAACTTATAACCGGCGCCGTGCACGGTCAGGAAGTGCACCGGCTCGGCGGGGTACTTCTCCAACTTTTGCCGCAGGCGCAGAATGTGGTTATCCACGGTGCGAGTCGTGGGATAGTTTTCATAGCCCCACACTTCATTCAGCAACTGCTCGCGCGAAAGCACCTTGCCGGGATGCTGCGTGAAGAACCTGAGGACCTTGAATTCCTGGGCCGTCAGGGTAGCGGGCTGGCCGCCCCGCGTCAGTTCCATCCGGTCGAAATTGATGTGAATGTCGCTGAAGGAAGAAATCTCCCCTTCCGCGCGGGGAGTGAAGCGTCGAAGCACGACCCGCACCCGCGCCAGTAATTCCCGCGGGCTGAATGGCTTGGTCACATAGTCGTCCGCTCCCAATTCGAGCAGGAGCACTTTGTCCGTCACGTCGGTGGCGGCGCTCAGGACGATGATGGGGACCGATCCGTTTTCGGTCTTGATGTGTCGGCATACGTCGCTGCCGGGCATTCCCGGCAGGCGGAGGTCGAGCACTACGACCGAGGGCGCGTCCTCCCGGAACGCCGCCAATCCGGTGGGGCCGTCTCCGGCGACCTTGATGTGATAACCCTCGGATTCAAACAGGCGCGTCAGCGCTTTCTGCACTGAGCGATCGTCTTCGACAACCAGAACTTTCTCCATAGAGCATTCAGGGCTTGGCCTCGGTCAAGCGTGTCATCACCCGAAAAGCAGACGCACCACCGCCGGGTTCATGCTGTTGCCGAAGGTTGGCCGGAGCCACCTGAATATAGATATAGCTTGGCAGCCGATTGCACTTGTCACTTTCTTGTAAATTTATGAGCCTTCGGCGTTGTTCGCATGTACGACGGGAGTACGCATCTAACGCGGGCGCTTGGCTCTCTTGCGTTCTATCTCGGCATTGCGTGCTTCGCGGCGGCGGCCCGCGTCCTCGAAGCGCCGCATTTCCTCCTCGGTTTCGGGAACGACTGGCGGCACTGGTAAATGACTGCTGTGACCGTCGACGGCAACGAACGTGAGATAAGCTGAGCTGACATGGCGGCGGGTGCCGGCCAGGTAGTTTTCCACCCAGACTTTGACCCCGATTTCCATCGAGGTACGAAACGCGCGGTTTACCGACGAGCGAAGGATTACCAGATCTCCCACTCTTACGGGCACCAGGAAATCAAGATGATCAATGGAAGCGGTAACAACGTAGCTTCGTGCGTGACGATGGGCGGCGAGCGCGCCTCCGAGGTCGATCCAGTGCATCAGCGTGCCGCCGAGCAGGGCGCCAAGCGGATTGGCGTCGTTGGGCAACACGAGCTGGGTCATCTCAGACTTGGAATCACGCACGGGGCGAGGGACGAGATTGGCGTTATTGGGGTCCATAGGAGTCATTGGCAATTTCGGATTTGGGATTTTAGAAGTCCGGATCGACGGCGCGATGAAAGGTCCAAAATATTCGGCTTCGCAGTTTCTTTAAAATCCTAAATCCACAATCCCAAGTAGTTACGTGGCTATTGTACGCTCCGGTATGATGGCAGAGACTATGGACAGAGCTGCCGTTCTGAAACAAGTGCTCGAACAGAATCCTGATGACGCCTTCGCCCGTTATGGGCTGGCCATGGAATTCTCGCGCGCCGGGGATGTCGAAGCCGCGCTCCAGGAATTCAATACGCTAATTGCCAAACAGCCTACCTATATCGCGGCCTATCACATGGCCGGACAAATGCTCGCCGGTGCGGACCGCACCAACGACGCGTGCGATTACCTTAAGAATGGAATCGCCATGGCGCAAACGGTGGGTAATAGCCATGCGCGGGCGGAGATGGAAGCACTGCTGGACGATATTTCGCGAACGTGAAGCGCACGCAGCACTGGCGTTTATGGCCGTGCTGATTCGGGAAGCGATTCCAGAACGCGCCGGCGGACTTCGGCGGCGACTTCCACGATGTCTTGTGCAGTTGGGTGATCGGGCTAAAATTCGAAGTCATACCGTGTCTGCACCGCGAACACCGTCAGTTCGGCGAGGTCAAGTCCCTTCAGCGGCCATGCGGGAACCGCGCTCTCGCCCAACTGCTGGAGCTTCTCCAGATTGTGAGTGAACGGAAATGGCTGTGCGTTCAGCGCTAGAAAGCCCTTTAGATATTTCTCTACTGCTTGTTGAGCATGGAAGCAAGCGGTGTCATACGGACCGCCGGTGTTGAGCATGTGCTTTGCCGTGGCAAAATCACTCTCGGCTTTTAAGAACCAACCGCGCACATGTGCGACTTCATCGGACATAAATGGTCTTGCCCTCGCGAATCACTGTGGTGACAAAGGCGTTGGGCACATCCGCCCAAGCAGCAGCTTCCGCCGGCGTCCACACCACGACATCTGTGGATGGAAAAATGTCAACTAGAGCCCGCAGATACGGCGCAACCCGCTTATATCGTGGAAGGCCGGATTCCTCCAGAATCAGCAGATCCAGGTCGCTGTCCGGCCGGGCATCTCCCCTCGCTCGGGAGCCAAACAACACTATTTTCAGTGGGTTTCCCACGGCCAGGATGCGGTGCACAGCGTCGTCGAGCAGCTCGGGAGTCACCGGCGGGTATTGATAGGTTGCGCTCATCGTTACCAGTATGCCCCTTCCTTGCTCATAGCTTAGCACTGGTCAGGTCGTTTGCCTGGCACCAGGCTGCCCTGTGTTTCTCCTGGAATCTTCATCCGAGAAAATGGCAAATGCTTCGGTTGTGAAAAATCGTGCGGAACGTAAAGCTAGGGTTGGGACTCATCCTGCCGTTTGAGGGCGTAGCGCATCATGCCGTACTCGACCAGCGCGGGACACAATTGATACAGCGTGATGAAGATGCGGTCGCGCCAGGGGACGACTACCTCGCGCTTGTTCTTCAAATAGGCCTGAAGCACCGCCCGTGCCACGCGGCCGTCGCTGATACCGCGAATGGGGGACCCGAGATGCTGGCTGGCGTTGCGGCCGCGGACCAGATTCTGGCTGAAATTCGTAGCGACATATCCCGGGCAGACGGTGATGACATTTACTCCCGTGCCCTGGAGCTCAAGGCGGGCCGCCTTACCCATGGCGTTCATGGCGAATTTTGTTCCGGAGTAGGCCGCACTGTAGGGCAACGGAATGTGGCCGGCGACACTGGATATGTTGATGACTGCGCCGCTCCCCTGCTGGCGCATGGCCCGGATCGCCACCTGCATTCCATAGATGGCGCCGAAGAGGTTAGTGTCAAACATCTCGCGGCAAGCCGCCATGTCCATTTCCACAACAGAATCGGCCAGACCGTGACCGGCGTTGTTCACCCAGATGTCGAGACGGCCGAAATTATGCAGGGTCAGGCTGAGAAGGCGATCGATTTCCTCATGATTGCGAACGTCGCAGGCCAGGGCCAGCGTTCTCTCGGTATGCCCAATCCGGGCGCGCGCGGCCTCCGTGCGGCCGGCATCGCGGGAGGCAAGCACCACGCAAGCGCCTTCTGCAACACACAGCTTGGCCAGCGCTTCTCCTATCCCCATTGACGCGCCGGTGATTACCGCCACTTTGTCTTGCAAGCTCGCGTTCACGCATACAGTTTAAAACCTTTTCACCGCAGAGGGCGCGGAGGACGCTGAGGAGGGGCAGGCTGGGAAACTGGGAAAAAGGGAGACAGGAGGACAAGGAGACTGGGGGACTGGGAGACGGGTAGATAGAGAAATGTCTTGATACTCTGCGCTCTCCGCGCCTCTGCGGTGACGCCCTGCTTGCTACAATCGATGAAATGGCCAAGCTACTGCCAATTTTTCCCCTCGATCTGGTGCTGTTCCCCGGTGTGCCGCTCCCGCTGCATATCTTTGAGCCTCGCTACAAAGAAATGATTGGCGAGTGTCTCGATTCCAATAAGCATTTCGGAGTGGTGCGCGTAAAGCAGGACGAGGGCATCGCCGATACCGGCTGCACGGCGGAGATTACCTCAGTGGTGAAGCGCTATGATGACGGCCGCATGGATATCGCCACCGTCGGGCGGCGGCGCTTTGAGATCGGGGAAATGAATCACGAGCGCAGCTTCCTGCAGGCGGAAGTCTTGTATTTGGATGACGAAGAGAGCCGGGAGTCACTCGACGCCGAAAAACGCGAGCGCGCCCTGGAGCTATACCAGCAAGTACAAGGCTCGGTCGGGAACACCATGGAAGTCGATACGGATGCTGAGCTGCTTTCCTACCAGCTTGCGGGCGCCTTGCCCATCGATCTCGATTTTAAGCAGACCCTGCTGGGCATCCGCTCGGAACTCGAACGGTTGACCGGATTGATCGAGTTCTTCGAGGCCATTCTGCCAAGACTGCAGAAGGCAGTCCGGCGTCGTGAAAAAGCCGGCGGCAACGGGCACGTACCATAAGATTTGTAATCGGCAAATTGTAATTGGTAATTTTCAAATGTAGTGTCCCGTATAAGCCTTGACGGTTGCGCCCCGAGCCTTCATCCGAACAAAATATCTGTCATCCCGACGCTGAGCGGAGCGAAGTGGCAGGATCCATGTACTGTTCTGCAGCACGCAAAATGCGTAGATCCTTCGCTTCCCACCTCGCCACGCTTAATCACCCCATCACGCGCAAGGCTGGCGCGTAACGGAGGCCCCGGAGCGGGCGCATGGCCGGGACCCGTTCGCTCAGGATGACAGACGCTGCCAAGGTAAAACACCATGCGGGACGACCCGCCAGATATATCTCGCAGCAGTCACAAACCACCGATTACAGATTGCAAATCAAACCACAAACTTCCGCGTGCTTATAATCATGGTAGAGGGGTGCTCCCAGCATGAATCGTCCGGCTACGCTTGCGGAACTTCGGCAGAGCGAGTTTTCTGAGGAACGGCTCAAGTCGCGCCGGGTGAAAGACGAACTGCGCGAGAACCTGATTTGCAAATTGAAACGCCGGGAGACGGTTTTCCCCGGCATCGTGGGCTACGAAGACAGCGTCGTTCCCCAGTTGGTGAACGCCATCCTGTCCCGCCATAATTTCATACTGCTGGGTCTGCGCGGCCAGGCCAAGAGCCGCATCCTGCGGGCACTGACTACGCTGCTGGATCCAGAAATGCCCTGCATCCTCGGCTGCGAGATTCACGACAATCCTTACGCGCCGATTTGCCGCCGTTGCCGCGAGCTGCTTGCGGAACGCGGCGAGGATACGCCAATCGCTTATCTAGGACCCGAACACCGCTACGTCGAGAAGCTGGCCACCCCGGATGTGACCATTGCCGACCTGATCGGCGACGTGGATCCCATTAAGGCGGCGCGCGGCGGCCACGACATTTCCAGTGAACTGACGGTTCACTACGGCTTGTTGCCGCGCGCCAACCGCGGCATTTTCGCAGTGAACGAACTGCCCGATCTTGCCGGGAAGATTCAGGTCGGGCTTTTCAACATCATGCAGGAAGGCGATGTCCAGATAAAGGGCTACCCCATCCGCCTCCCGCTCGATGTGGCCCTGGTGTTCACCGCAAATCCCGAGGACTATACCGCGCGCGGCAAGATCATCACGCCGCTGAAGGACCGCATTGGCTCGGAAATCCGCACGCACTATCCGGCGACGTTAGGGGAGGGAATTGCGATCACGCAACAGGAGGCTTGGGCCGAAAGGAACCACCGCCGCCTTAACGTGCCCGGATTTCTGCGCGAGGTGATCGAACAAATTGCCTTTTGCGCGCGTGAGGACAAGCGCATCGACAAGCGTTCGGGGGTGAGCCAACGCCTTCCGATCTCCTGCCTGGAAAACGTAATCAGCAATGCGGAGCGCCGTTCGCTTCGCCACCATGAAGAGGCGGTGGTGCCGCGCGTAGGCGATGTTTACGCGGCCATGCCGGCCATCACCGGCAAGCTGGAGCTGGAATACGAAGGCGAGGTCAAGGGCGCCGACTCGGTGGTGCGGGAGCTTATTCGCAACGCGGTGGCCCGAACCTTCAATCGGTACTTCGAGGGCGTGGACATGCGCCAGGTGGTGCAGTGGTTCGATCTGGGCGGCGAAGTGAAGGTCCAGGACGCCGCTCCGTCTACCGAGACCTGGGCAAAGCTGGTGAGCATTCAGGGCCTGCCGGAGAAAATCGGCGCCTTGGGAACGCGACAAAAAGACGGTCCTGAGGCGCAGGTGGCGGCGGCGGAATTCATCCTGGAAGGTCTGCACGCACTCAAGCGAATCGGCCGGAATGAGGAGCGCGTTTATAGTGCGGGCGAGAAGGCTCCCAAGCGGGTGGAACCGGAAATTGTACGCGACGATCCGCCAGGTCCGGGCCCGCGGAGAAGGCAGTTCAACTAGGGCAGTAGTAAGTAGCTAGTAGTAAGTAGCAAGGAAGAAGCAGCGAGCAAGCAATTGATGCGCAAAGTTATTCGTACCAAGGCACTACCTCAGTGCTTGCCGGCACGACTAGAAGCAGAGCATTTGTCATCCTGAGCGAAGCGAAGGATCTATGCATGTTGCGCACGGTAGAACAGTACATAGATCCTTCGCTTCGCTCAGGATGACAAACAAAACTGAGCCGCATGAGCTTCGGCCATGAGATTCGTCAAGTACAGCAAATACAACCCTGATCCGGCCGCGGAAATGAGCATGGAGGACCTGCTCAGCGCGCTCTCCGACTACCTGCTCGACAGCGGCTTTCAGCAACAGTACTCAAATTTCTATGAGCTACCGGACGAGCAGACCCTGGACCAACTGCGGCAAGCCCTGGAGTACGCCCTGCTCAGCAGCGACCTGATCGATCAGGAAATGCAGCAGCAACTTGAACACATGGAGGTAGATGGCAAGCTGCAAGAGTTGATTGAGCGCCTGATCGAGCGGATGGCGCGGGAAGGTTACATCTCGGTCACCGATCCGGCGCAAGACCCCGGTCGCCCATCGTCCATCGGTGGGCACGCGGGCCGTCCGCAACCCAACACCAGGTTTGAAATCACCGACAAAAGCCTGGATTTTCTCGGCTACCGGACGTTGCGCAATCTGCTGGGCTCCCTCGGCAAGTCCAGCTTTGGCCGGCATGATACCCGCGACCTGGCTACCGGCATCGAAACGAGCGGCAGCGCCAAACAGTATGAGTTTGGCGATACGCTCAATCTCGATATTACCGAGACCCTCTCACGGGCGATCCAACGCGAGGGCCTGGGACTGCCGCTAAATCTTGAGTATCGTGATCTGCACGTGCATCAATGCGAATACCAGTCGTCCTGCGCTACGGTGCTGATGCTGGACTGCTCACACTCGATGATCCTCTATGGCGAGGACCGGTTCACGCCCGCGAAAAAGGTCGCCATGGCGCTTGCGCAATTGATCCGCACGCAGTATCCGGGCGATTCGCTTTCCCTGATTCTGTTTCACGATTCCGCCGAGGAAGTGCCGCTCTCTCAACTGGCACGGGTACGCGTGGGACCCTACTACACCAATACACGCGAGGGATTG
>JBEKOS010000109.1:0-10511 GCA_049521535.1 Terriglobales bacterium
GCGGTTTGCTTGCGTAACCTGCCGCCTATTTTTCTGCAAGTATGTGATTTCATAGGGTTACATGGCATGGTCAGGCAGGTATATTAATGCCCCAAAAAGTCCTGTGTTTTCAATACTCGTTTCTAAGTAGAGCCAAACTAACTCAACCCTCTCGATTGTAGTGCGCTTGCGGAACTGTACGTTGCCACCGCGGCGCTCCTACGCACCACGGTCCAAAGCAACTACAGCTTGCCGGGGCTCAACAATCCCATAAACCCGAAGCAACTCGGCAACCACTGAATTTAGGCTGAACTTGGATTGCGCGATCTGTCGGCCGGCCTTTCCCATACGCGCCCGCAAGCATGGGTCGGCTAGTAGCGCCAGGATCTTCTCGGCGGTGGTATAGACGTCACGTCGTTCGACCAGGAAGCCGCTCTGGCCGTCGCCGACCAGTTCGGGGATGGCTCCGGCGCGGGTGCCGATCAGGGGCTTGCCGCAGGCCATGGCCTCAGCAATGGTCTGGCCAAAGCCTTCCTCCCAGCGCGACAATTGGCAAACGACATCCGCGAGTGCGAAGATGCCCAGGCGCATGGGATCGTCGATCCGGCCGGTAAAGGTTACATTGGCGGCAATCCCCAATTCGCCCGCCAGTCGTTCAAATTCGGGGCGGCTTTCACCCTCGCCGACCAGCACGAAATGCACATCTCGCCTTTTGATCAATACCTCGCGAGCGGCTAGCAACAGGTCGCTGAACCCTTTTTCCGGAATCATCCAACCGACTTGCAGGACAATGGCGCGGTCATCGGGGATGTGATATCGCGCGCGCAGTTGCTGCGCTGATCCGTTGTCGTCGGACCTCCGGTCGAGATCCACGCCATCATACAAAACGGTGCAGCGATTGCTGGGTACGTAGCCCAGCACCTGATTGCATTTTGCGACATACTCGCTGACCGCAAACACTCGCGTCAAAGGCGCAGTAATGGTCCTTCCTGCTAGCCGTTTCCAGGCCATCCTTGCAACGCCCGCTCCCGAGCCTTCGGGGCGCGAGCTTTGATCGGTGATGAAGACCTTTTTTACCGAGAGCGCTCTGGCCAGGAGCGGATAAGGGTTGATGAGTCCGAGGTACTGCAAGTGTACGATCTCCGGCCGGTACCGGCGCAACAACTGGCAGAATTCGCGGGATGGCTTCCAGCGGAGAGCAATGGCATATTCCAGTACTTCCAGTTTGACATTGGACAGAGAAAGGAATTCCCGCACCGAGTCGGTCGGTGGTTCCATAAAGACAATGATGTGGCGCCAACCGTGCTTGTCCAACTGAATGGATAATTCGCGCAGCGTAATCTGCGGACCCCCAATCTGCAGGGGTTCGATTGCGTACAACGATAGAAGAGTGCGCGATGAATGCTTCGCCATGAAACGGTCTCAGATCAGGGGCGCAACTACGGACTTCTCGCGCTCGCTGCAGCGGCGCTCGCGGCAGCATCCACTTTGCCACCAGGGGGAGCGGCCTTCCCATATCTCGCGAATGTTGGTCTGCTTGATATTTCCGGCAGGCGGCATGCCTGGACAAGGAAAGACATCGCCATTCGGCCGGATTTCGATGCTGGTCAACGCGTCGCATAATGCGTGACTTTCATGCGCCGAGTGCTGGGTGACGGCGATCCGCAGGGCATCCGGGTCGCGAAAGTAGGGAAGCATGACCTCGAGTTGCTGGTAACTGTTTGCGATGGGCAATCCCTGTCGCTTAAGCGAAATCAGTTCCTCCACGCTAGCCACGGCCCGGTTTACATCCCGGGGCCAATTCTCGCTGTGTTTGAACCAGAGCGGGTCCTCCGGCGTATTGTAGTTCTGCTCGATTGGCTGGAAGAACACCTCCATGCCATCCTGCTGGGCGAAACGCGCCACTTCGGCTGCCTGGCCGAGGTTCTGCGACATAATCACGTGTTTGAGGCGAATGACGAACCCAAGGCGGTGTTGTTGGCGCACTCTTTGCAGCGTGCGAATGGAGTTGGCGGTTGCTTCAAAGAAACCTTCTCGACCACGAATTTTTGTGTGGATTTCACCGATTCCGTCGAGTGAGATCGTGATCCGCCCGGGATTTGCCAGCGCGAGGCGTTCGATGCGGGCTTGGTCATCCCAGTATCCATGCGTCAAAAGTTCGACAAACAGGCCAACCTTCGATGCGAACGCCACCAGGTCAATCGCGTAGGGCACCAGCAGCGCCTCGCCTCCAGAAAAATAAATCGATACCGGTCCCAGCCAGTGACGCAGGTCGGAGATTACGGTTTTCCACTGTTCTACGGTTGGACTGTCTGGTTTGCCCTTGTTTTTCCAGATATCGCAATGAACGCAGCGGGCGTTGCAAAGATCAGTCAACAGGAAACCGATGGAAACGGGACGGCAATGCGAGGCCCACCTGCCACCTCGGAATCCACGCAGGCGATAGTTCAGGCCTTGGTAGAATTTGCGGTAAATCGTGGCCGTGCCTGCAGAGATCATGCCCGTGTTTCCTACTGCCCGCAAGTCTTTGCTCGACTCGCTACCAATTACGAGAGAATGCGACCAGTTGATTTGTTTCACTGAATTATGGGGAGTATACGGCAGGCCATCTGCGGAATCAAACGTTGCATTAATATATGGTTGTGGGTGACAAGTTCGCAGCCGGCACCGCTTATTCCGTCAGGTTGCTGGTCTGGGGCCTTCTCTTTTCCTGGCCATTTCAAATCGTCGCATCCGATTCCGCAAACCAGCATGCTCGGGGGCCACTGACAGGCAACGCGGGCGCCACCGCCACGCAGTACCTGCTGACGTATACACCGGACAATCCGGAATTTGATTGCCATATTATTGCCAGCGAGTCGCCTTCTTTTTTGCCGGAAGTGAATGCCATCAATGAATCCCTGTTTCCCGGCTCATCGAGCGATGCTTCGGCAGGCACTTCGGGGCAACGCGGGTTCCTTATTGGCAAGCGTACTTATGCCCAGAGCCCTGTAGACAAGAAGTGGTACAGCCTTTCTCTCCAGAACAACACGACGCACTTCTACAAGATCAAAGGGGGCGCTCGAGAGTGCATGTCGTCGGACCGTAGCGGCAGTTTCACCACTATGAACTGGCCGAATGGCGTCACCTTTGGCGAGGTTACACCCTGGGATCCGGTCACCCAACGCGACCTGATCCCGACGCTGGAAGAGAGGCGAAATTGGACCTTCACGGACCCACAGACGGGCACACTGCTGAAACGGATTACACTGCCGGAGGATGCCGGAACCGGAAACCCCCCAGCGGCCAGTGGCGCCGCCATAAAATTCTGCTCGGAAAACAAATTCACGACGTATGACGGACAGTCCGGATTTTTCTGCCTCCTCCCATATGGGGGCAGCGGCAGTGGGGCGTTGTACTGGTTCAACACCAGTACAGGCGAGTCGCGCTTTCAGGGTATAACCAACCTTCCTGGAGGCGGTGGCCCAGCAGATCCCTACTGTTCCATCTACGTCAGCGCAGCGCGAGTGGTACTTTGGGATTTCACTCGACCCCAGGTGCTCTACGCCTCCGGAATCTGGGATTGCTACGGCCATAGCTTCGGGCCCAAGGGAATGCTGGTGAAAATCGAGATTAAGAATGACGGGCATCCAGTCGAATCTGGCCAAGACTGGACGGTTACGCCGACAGTGCTAACCGAAGCGCGCGATCATCAGTCGCTGGAGGACCAAGTGCACAGCTTCGACCCGGATTTTAATCCCGCCCTGTTTGCTTGCGGTGGTGAGTACGGCTTGACCGGACCGTATATTTCCCTGGAGTGCAACGCGGGCAGCCAGGATGATCCGGCCTGGCTGGTGATCTACGATACATCGCAAAATAAGATTGTCGCTGCTGCTCCCAGCTACACCAATGCCTACGACAGCAGGGTACGGAAGACCGGATTCTGTGGAGCGCACGGCTCGAATGCCATTCCTACGGAGGACCATCACTGGATCCATTTCACCTCCCAACAGGTGACCACCGGCGCCTTGGGTAAGTTCAAAGTCAGCCTCGAACGCGACGTGAACTCGAGCGAGCAGGAGATTATGGTCACCAGCGCGTTTCCCGGCCCCGATCCAGCGCCGGGTGAGCCATACTCCACCAAGCCGATGCAAGACGGATCGCACTTCCTGCAAAGATCGGCGGTCACCGACTACTTCCAGTTCCTCGATGACACCAAAGAAATTGTCCAAATCAGCCGGAAGATCAGTTCAGGGGATTTGGTCGTAACGCGGGGCATGTTGGGAAGTACGGCGCATGAGCACAGCCGCGGCGCCCAATTGATGGCGTATTGCCCGGTCGCCTACTTTGTTTGGAATTTTTTCAAGGACCCGCATGGCAAAGACAACACCAATACTTACTGGCGCGTGGACGGACTTACAGCGACCATACTGCAGCAGACGCCGCATGAATTTATCTGGGAGCCGTACCGTGCCGGCGAGGATTGGTATTACCGCATCTCCACGATGCCGCAACCTGACGATGGTTCATGGTTCGACCAGGTTTATGACGCCCAGTTATCGCCGGCGCTTCCTTTTGGCGGCGTGGTTCACGCCTCTGCGTCCGGCAACAATTATGCCAAGCACCCGGCCTGGGACCAGCCGCGAGCCGGACCTGAGGAGCAGGCATGGTTTCTAGACGAGACGCCGTACTTTGGCGCGTCATATTCCGGCGACAGCAATGCCAAGGTCCCAAATACGCAAACCATTTACGAATATCGTTTTGCCAAGGGGCATAACTTCGATCCAGCGATACCTTACCTCTCGCTTCAGGGGCAGGTACGGCTCAGGGACGTCAGCGGTCCAGCCAATTGCCGCACCGATCCCCGAAACCCGCATTGCCTGCAGGATGGGGTGAGCGGCAACCTCAGGTTCTGTGTGGCCAAGAGCCCGGATGAGTGCTTCGCCGGTTCGCGCGGTGGCGAAGTTCTTGCCAGCCTATCCCGCCTGGACACGGCGAACGGCCCGTCCTGCAAGGCCAGCGAGAGCCACCCGATGACTCTGCAGGACAGCTATGACTGGTGCATTGAACACATTCCCCTATACGGTATGGGTCTGGTGCAGATCGGAATGCGCGGCGGCAATCGCATCGGCACCGACTCGCACGAACGTCCAATTTATGATGGACGTTACACCCGCAAGTTGGTCATGGCGGCCTATGGCCCGCCCCGCAAAGTGACTGGCGCCCCGCAATTGCTGGGGAATGACGGCCACTGGGCACTGCTGGATTTGTTTTTTCGTACGCCGAACTACAACCTGGCGCGCGGGGCTGCGGACGTCAAATACGGCACGCTTTTTGCAGTGAAGCTGCCGCCGCAGCCGCCGGAAGCGAGGTATTGCTCCAACGATGCCGGCCGGACGTGCACCACCGACGCCGACTGCGCCGACCAAGCGGGCGGAAGCGTTCGGTGCGCAGTTCCTGACCGGACCAATTATGAAACCATCTCTGTGGCCGTAGGTTCGGCGCCGAATGGCGGGGCCACTCACGCCCGCATAAAATATGGTTTCGAGGAAAACGGAACGGCGAGCCAGTTCTATTGCGCACAGCGGCAGGAAACGTGCTATTCCGGGCCGTTATCGCTTAATACTGTCCACACATTGCCGATAGGAGTTCCACAGCGGGTGGTGTTCTATCAGTTGGAATATCTTGACGGAACCGACCATGTCGTAAGCTCAGGACCGATGACTACGGCTCCAGTGCCGTGAGTCATTCACCAATAAATGCCTGTCGCCAAGGTCGCCTTTCGCTTGATGGCGCCTCAGTCCGCTTTACTTCGAACTCCCTGTGGTATCGGAATTTTGTGCCAGCATACGCCTTGCCTCCTCGATCAATCCGGGACGGATGCGTTCAAGGGCTTCATCGACCATTTGCTCGGCGGTTGCGCCAAGCGGGGGTTCTGAAAACAATGCGGATGGCCCTAGGGAATTCGAAGGAGGTCGCATTTCGACCGGGCTGATAGGGCTCAGCGCCAGGTACTTCGCGAGGTCAAATGCGATCGGAACCGGTTCCTCCTCTTCGGCAGACGGCATTGACTGGACAAGGCCTTCGCTTGGCCGGTAGTTCGAATAAGACGATGCCGTCGGGGTTTCCGCTTTCATAGCCTCCGGCGTCAAAAAGCGCTCGAGGTCAATCTCCTCCATTGGACCCGAATTAAGTCCGGCAGCCGTTTCCTGGGCAGTAGCGTATGAATCCTCCTCCTGAACCGGTTCCGGAATGAGGCTTAGCGCGAGCAAGTCCAAATCAAGTGTCGCTTGGTCATCCTTGCCGGGCGTCTCGACCCTCGACTCGTTCCCTTGGCGGTCACTGCTATTGAAAGTTTGCGCCGATTCTTTCACACGACTCGACAATGCCAATTCGGAAGGTTCGAGCCTTGTGTCAGCCTGCTGTCCCTGAGCCGCTGGAATCACCATGGGAGAACCAACAGGTGATCCCGAGGCTACCGCTGCCGGGCTTTCGGCCTGGACAGGTCGTGGCGCTGGGATGAACCGAACCCATTCTTCACGCACGGTTGCCCGGCGTATGAGACTTGGAGGTGTTTCGGTTCGCGATGGGAGTCCGCCCCAAGGTCCTTCATCGAAATCACGATTGACTTCTAGGACCGGTTCCTCAAAGGCGGTACAGTCGTCTTCGACAGGTTCCGGTACAGATGCAACAGGTTTTATTCCGACATCATGTTCTGAAGCCTCCGCAATGGCGTCGCGCAGAAAATCAAGGTGAGGCGGAACCTCAGCAACCGGTTCGCCCATATTTTCCGGCTCCAAAGAGAGACTTGTTGCCTGCAACTCTGGATGGCCGAAGTCCTGCGGGGACGGGGGCAATTCGTGGTGCTCGTTCGCATATGCGTCCGGACCTGCGAGGATCGGAAGTTCCTCTGTCGATTGCGGCTTGGTTTCAAGGTCTGCGGTCACGGGAGCCGGCATTTCCGGGGGAGCGCATTCGAACTGCGGCAGCTCAACTGCGGTAAAGTCGCCTTCCATTGGCGAATACTCCGCTGGCAAGCTCAACTCAGTCGATGGGGGCTCGATCGTTGGCCCGGCCAATTCCGAATCCTCATCTGCGAACGGTGCCCGGGGAGCCCAATCGAATCCTGTTTCTGACGTACCTACCGGGGCCCAAACGCATGAGGTTTCAAGCCCGTCGATGGGGCGCTCAACGGTTTCAAGAACCTCGTGCTGTTCCGTGCTTCGCGGTTGCCAATCGAATCCTGTCTCTGGCCGTGGGACCGGCAACCAATCGGACTCATCCCGCAGGCGCGACGCTTCCGGGAGTTGCGCTTCTTCGTCCTGGAGATTGAGCAGACCATGTTCTGCGGGCGCGGCGAGTTCCTCTCGGCTGACTAGGTCAGGCGCCATTGTCCCGTCGGCCGATACAAGAGCAGACAGCGGCACGGTGTCCTCCGCCGCCAACGACGGTGCTACGATGGGAGCCGGAGCGAATCCTGGGGAATGCACCGCTATCACGATCGGTTCGGCAAGCGTGAAATCGATTTCTGCGGCCTCCGGGAAGAGAGCATGTATTTCGCTTAACTGCACGTCTTCACTCAATATCTCCGACAGTTCCGGGGGCTGCGAGGGGAGGAAAGTTTCAAGTGCTAGTGACTCATAGGTGTTCCGATCGGATTTACTTGTCGACGCAGGATTGGACACCACCAGCTCGTCCGGCAGCTTGGGCTCGCGGAGGATGATTACCCAGCCTGACGTCAGCCGCTGCAGAGCAGGCTTTTCCTTCCCGGCCCGAGTTTTGCCCGCCGTAGCCCCGGCAGGCAAACTTCCCAGGTGCGTCAACTGCTGAACGACGTAGACCAGATCGGTAGCGTCAAAAGGCTTGCGGAGAATGGCGTCCGCCTTTGCTGCCGATCCGCGGTTGCGGAAGCGGGCGAACAACCGTTTCTGCACAAACTGCGAAATAGCGCCATCATCCGCTCCAGTCGAATCGCCTGAAAACAGCGGTTCGAGTTTGCCGGCAGTCAGCACAATGGGAACGCGCGCGGTACGACGGACGCTCTTTAATGCCCGACAAAGCTCGAAACCATCGAAACCGGGCATATAGGCGTCCAGCACGATCAGGTCCGGTTTTAGCTTGGAAAGCTTCTCCACCGCTGCGTCGCCGCCAGCGGCAGTGGTAACGTCAAAGCCCGCATCGGTGAGGATCTTTTTCCCAATGTTCAGGGTGACGTGACTGTCATCGGCCAATAGAATCTTGAGGGGCATTTCAAGAGACCGTTTCGTGTTCTTCGTTTCCCGTTTCGCGTACGGTGAGAGCAGCGATCGACTTTGTACCGCGCACCGGGAAACGTGGAATGGGAAACGCTCCCAGCGCTAACGGCTCCAAAAAGTTACGATGCCATAATTCGAATACCAGCAGGAGCCAGATTTCGGCAGAGCGGTCGCGCACTCCATCCCCATGCTCCTCGAGCAGCGCGGCGACATTCTTCGAGTCAAAGTAGCCCCGTTGAATTGTCCTGCGGTCCAACAGTATATCCCGAATTTCGTCCTTGAGGTTTGCCTTGAACCAGTGCACCAGGGGAATGGCAAAGCCTTGTTTGGGGCGGTAAATTACTTCGCGCGGAACGCCGACGCGCTCCGCCAGTTTCTTGAGAATGTACTTCCCCTGGCCATTGCGTAATTTGAGCGAAGAGGGGACCTTCGCCGCGAGTTCCAGAAAAACATGGTCGAGAATGGGCGCCCGCATCTCCAGGGATGCGGCCATGCTCATGCGGTCCACCTTGGGCAGAATGTCGCAGGCCCGATAAGTCTTGATGTCCAGCCACTGGAGCCGGCTCAATGGGCAATCGGCGGAAGCTGCGTCGTAGCAGGCGGCGAATGCAGCGCGGGGCGATTGGGCAGTTGCGGCCCAGTGGAGAAATTCCGCCGAGAATACGCTATGACCGTCGTCTTCCACCGGAAGAAAGGAAATACTGTCGAGATAACGGTCGCGAAACGGCAACGTGCTGTTGTAAAGGAAGCGGCGCCCGCGGGTGCGTTGCGGCAACCGCGGAAAAATGATGGTGCGGTACAGGCGCCCGAGGAACTCGGGAGCCAGATGGAACCGCTCCCTCCTGACATTGATTCCGTACCGGTCATACCCGGCAAACAATTCATCGCCGCCATCGCCGGACAAGGCGACGGTTACATGCTCTCGTACCAGCCGCGAAATGCCGTAAGTCGGCAACATGGAGGAATCGCCGAAAGGCTCTTCCAGCAACGCGGTGAGTTCATTCAAGATTGGAAAGAGCTCCGGTTCCATCAGGAGCTCGTGATGTTCCGTGCCAAAGTGTTCGGCAACTGTACGGGCAAAGCCCCCCTCGTTGAAATCCTGACTCCGGTTGATCACCGAAAACGTCTTTATCGGTGCGCTACTTGCTCGCGCCATGAGCGCTACCACAGTGGACGAGTCCACGCCTCCGCTTAGCAGCGCCCCAAGTGGAACGTCGCTCATAAGGCGCATTCGTACAGCTTTCTCCAGCTCCGATTCCAGAAGCTCCAGCCATTCCGCCTCAGGCTTGGTGTCGTCCCCAGAAAGCGGCGGAACCTCCCAGTAGCGTGAAATCTCCAAGCGCCCGTCCTGGAAGCGAAGGATATGGCCAGGCGGAAGCCGCTTGATTCCGAAAAAGGCTGTGCCAGGGTCGGCGATGTATCCGAATTGAAAGAAACCGAGCAAGGCCTCGCGATCCACCGCGGCAAGTTCCGGAGCGACCGCAAGGATGGCGCGGATCTCAGAAGCAAAGAAGATGCGATCGCCAGTCCGAGCATACGCTAGCGGCTTCTTTCCCAAACGATCGCGGGCTAGCAACAGGCACCGCTTGTGCCTGTCATAGAGGGCAATAGCGAACATGCCCCTCAGTTTCTTCACGAAATCAAGGCCCAACTCTTCGTACAGGTGCGGAATCACCTCGCTGTCGGTATGGGTATAGAAGCGGTGTCCGGCACGGATCAATTCCTCCCGCAGTTCGGAGAAATTATAGATTTCGCCATTGAAGACCACCCAAATGCTTTGATCTTCATTGTGGATGGGCTGCTTGCCGGAAACCAGGTCGATGATGCTCAGCCGGGTCATGCCTATGCCGACGGTCCCGTCGATGTACGCTCCCTGGTCGTCTGGCCCGCGATGAGCAATGGCTGCGCACATGCGCGAGATTTCCTCCGCCCGCACAGGCGCGGCGCCATTCTCCCCGTAGATGCCGGCAATTCCGCACATAAAGTAGCAAATAGCTAGAGGCTGGTAGCAAGTCCAGCGAGTTCCATGATCGTGGAGCCCAAAAAATCTTGTATTCTGGCGGTTAGCCGGGACACCGGCCTAGCTCGATTCCCACCGGTAATGCTCGTCCTCTGTTTCTTCCAGGAGCGCGGCGCCATCCGCTTCTGCAGGCTCGTCGTCTGCCATGCCTTCGGTCTCTTCCTTGCCGGCGCGGTCCCTTGCAAGCGAAGCAGCGTAAAGGCCTCCCAAGGCGCTGCCGTATCCGACATAAATGTAGGTAACGAACTGGTATTCAAGACTTAGAAAGAAAATCATCA
>JBEKOS010000110.1:0-12259 GCA_049521535.1 Terriglobales bacterium
ATTCAGATCTTCTCGCTGATCATGTTGCTGATCACTTCCACCGGCGTATTCCTGCCCCTGGAGGTCGCGCTGAACCAGGTCTGGGGCTTTCGCAGGAACCGTTCTTATTTCGGCAATCAATTGATTGCCCTGGGACTGGCCTTCGCGAGCGGCGTTCTGGCGCTCGCCTCGGTTGCCCTTACGGCAAGCAATCAGACGTTGCTCCAGCACGCGTTTTCGGGACATGTGAATAACGTCGTCTTCAATGCCATTAACCGGGTGGTCTTGGAAGCCTTCGCGGTGCTTTCCACCATTGCGATATTTTTCCTGATTTACTGGATCCTGCCGAATGGCAAAGTCAAGGCCCGTTGGGTACTGCCGGCCGCCATCAGCGTGGGCCTGCTGCAGGAAATTGCCAAGTTTGCCTATATCCTGGCATTGCCCCGGTTGGATTTCCAAGCCGTTTACGGACCCTTCTACGTATCGGTCACGCTGATGTTCTGGGCCTTCCTCTCCGGCCTGCTGCTGCTGGGCGGAGCGCATCTCTCAACAGCGGGGAGAGTGCAGCCCTTCGTAGGCGCGTAGAACAATCTCCGTACCGTACGGATTGCCGGTTTTCCGCCGGGTTCCATTAAAATGAAAACTTGCCCATTCACCCGCATCATGATGTGAATTCAACCGTCCTGTTACTCGCGTGGACGCGACCGCCGCGGCTGGATTCATGCACGGGCGAGAACCAGGAGCGCGCATCATGCGTCAATTGATGCGGTTGCTCAAGTACGTGCGTCCTTACTGGCTGGCGTTGGCCGCGTCAGTGATCATGATGGCCATCGTCGGCCTGCTGGAAGCCTTTCGGGTGCTTCTGATCGGCCCCATCCTGGACCGGGTGCTCAATCCCGCTTCTCATTCCGAAAACATCGTGCTGTTTCAAACTCGCGGCGGCGGCCACACTATCTATCTTCAAAATTTCGTCCCCAGTCATTTCACCAATGCCTGGACCATCGTTGCATTCGCCCTGGTGGCCTCCACGGCTTTGAAAGGGATTTGCGACTACGCCGGAACCTACCTCGTGAATTATGTCGGTTTTGGGCTCATTACCGACCTGCGCAACGACCTGTACCAGGCGATCCTGCGCCGTTCGGTCGCATTCTTCCACCGGAATTCCACCGGAACGCTGGTTTCCACCACCATCAACGATGTGGAGCGGGTACAGACAGCACTTTCGGGCGTTCTGGCGGAGTTTCTGCAACAGTTCTTCACCTTGATTTTCCTGGTTGCCGTCGTCGCGGCCCTGGGAGGCAAGCTGGCCCTGCTGCTACTGGTCTTCGTACCCTTTGTGCTGCTCTCTGCGCGCAAGATCGGCCTGCGGGTGCGCCATACCACCCGGCGCGGACAGGACAAACTGGCGGAGATTCAGCACCTGCTGCATGAGACCATCACCGGCGTGCATATCGTCAAGGCCTTCGGAATGGAACGGTGGGAGACCGTGCGCTTTCGCGACGCCGCCAGCCGCCTCTTCCGCGCGAACATGCGCTCGGTGCGCGCCGCCGCCCTATCCACACCGCTGATGGAATTCTTTGGCGCGATTGCCATCGCCCTGCTGGTGCTGGTGGGGCGCGATCAGATCAAGCACGGGCTGTTTACTCCCGGAGCGTTCCTCACCTTTGTTTTTGCCGTATTCAGGCTATACGATCCGGTCCGCAAGTTTGCCCTGTTCAACAACAGCTTCCAGCAGGCCCTGGGAGCTTCAGCATCGATCTTCGCGTTCATGGACGTCGAGGACACGGTTCGCGAAAAGCCGGGAGCGACCAGGTTGCCGGGTTTTGCGAAGGGCATCCGTTTCGACCACGTCAGCTTTGGCTATGGCGACAATGGCGACTTACGCGATGTATTGCGCGACGTGGACCTGGAGGTCCGGCGCGGCGAGGTAGTCGCAATTGTCGGATCCAGCGGGGCGGGAAAATCCACACTGGTGCATCTGCTGCCGCGCTTCTTTGACGTCACCACAGGGCGACTCCTGATTGACGGGCATGATGTGCGCGAACTTACGCTGGAGTCGTTGCGCCGGCAGATTGGGATCGTCACCCAGGACACCATCCTGTTTAACGACACTTTGCGGAACAATATCGCTTACGGACAGCCGGGACTTTCTCAGGAACAGGTGGAAGCCGCCGCGCGCGCGGCCATGGCACATGAGTTTATTGCGGCAACACCGGAAGGATATGAAACGGTGATTGGCGAGCGAGGCCTGCGGCTCTCCGGAGGCGAGCGCCAGCGCATCGCGATCGCACGCGCCCTGCTGAAGAATGCGCCCGTGCTTATTTTGGACGAGGCCACCTCCGCTCTGGACAGCGAATCGGAAGCGCTGGTGCAATCGGCGCTGCAAAATCTGATGTCCGGGCGAACGGTTTTTGTGATTGCACACCGGCTTTCGACAGTACGTCACGCGGACCGCATTCTAGTACTGGAGAACGGCGTGATCGCCGACTCGGGAACTCATGAAGACCTGATGAACCGCCTCGGCACGTATCGCAGGTTGTATGATTTGCAATTCCAGGAAGTAGCCAGTAGCTAGTGGCAAGGTACCGGGGTAAGCGGCTCGACGGTTTAAGGCCTGACGCTTCCGCCGCCGACCTAATTCCCTTCTGCTCCCTACTTGCTGCTTCCGACTAGCTGCTTGCTACTAACGACTTGCTCCTTTTCTTATGTCCATTCGCTCCATGACCGGATTCGCGCAGGTAAACGGCCAGGTGAACGACCAGCTTGCCTTCACCCTTTCGCTGAAGTCAGTGAATCACCGCTTTCTCGACTTGCACCTGCGCATGCCTCCGGAAAGTGATGGCCTCGAGATGAAGATTCGCCGCATGCTCAAAGAGCGGCTGGCGCGCGGGCATGTGGATGTGTCGCTCACGCTTCAGTCCGGCGAAGGACAGGCAGTGAACATCAACCGGCCTCTGGTTCGCAGCTATGTCACGGCGTTTCGCGCCATGGCCGCCGAAGCGGGCATAGATGCCCAGCCGGACCTCAACGCAATTCTCAGGCTTGCCGGAGCCATTGATGACGGCCTGGTCGCCGGCGGGCTTGATGAAGAATTCGACGCTGCCGTCACCGCAAAGTTGGAGGAAGCGGTTGGCAAACTGAACGACATGCGCGCGGAAGAAGGAGGCGCCATCGCGCGGGAGCTTCGCCAGCGGCTGGCATGCCTTCTGGCCGCCACCGGCCAAATCGAGGGAGTCAGGGACGCAGTCACCCGCGCCTATATGGTTAAAGTCCGTACGCGCATGGAAGAACTGGTTGGCAGCCATGCCGAGCCTGACCGCATCCTGCAGGAGGCGGCACTGGTGGCGGAACGCAGTGACATTCAGGAAGAAATCGCGCGGCTTCAGACCCACATTCAGCACTTTCTCGGTATTCTCGATGAAGGCGGCGAAGTCGGCAAGAAACTGGATTTTCTCACCCAGGAAATGAACCGCGAGACCAACACGCTGCTGTCGAAGACAGGAGGGGTGGCGGGCGAAGCCCTGCGCATCACCGAAACCGGTTTGGCCATGAAGGCGGAAATCGAAAAAATCCGCGAGCAGGTGCAGAACCTGGAATGATGAGCACGGTATATATCATTTCGGCGCCTTCCGGGTCGGGCAAGAGCACACTCACCAAGGAACTGCTGACCTCTGTGCCACACCTCCAGTTCTCCGTGTCGTATACCACGCGCGCGCCGCGCGGCAGCGAACAGAACGGGCACGAGTATCATTTCATTTCGCGCTCCGAGTTCGAGAAAATGATCGCCGGCAGCGAATTTCTCGAACACGCCTGCGTGTTCGGCGACTACTATGGCACGGCGCGTTGCTATCTCGACGAAGCCAGGGCGGCAGGCAATGACCTGGTGCTGGATATCGATGTACAGGGCGCCGCACAGATCAAGAAAAACCTGCCCGAAGCAGTTTCCATCTTCATCCTGCCCCCCTCGAGAAGCGAACTCGAAAAGCGCCTGCGCAGGCGTAACGACGCCGAAAAGCAACTGGAAACCGCCGAACGCCGCCGCAGCGATGAAGAGCGAAATGGCACAATCGAAAAGCGCTTGCAGACTGCCGCGAAGGAGATCGAAAATTATCCGATGTACGACTACATCCTGATCAACGACCGGCTGGAGGAATCCATCGATTGCCTCAAGGCCATCGTACTGGCGGAGCGTGAGAAACATTCGGCGAGGGAGATCTTATCTCCGGATGATTCGATCGCGGCAAAAGCCGAGAAGTGCCTGCTCCCGAAGGTGCGGGAAAAGGTGCAGGAGATACTGGATTCATTTGCGGCCACTGCGAGAAAAGACTAACCGCGGATTTAGACTGATTTAGACGGATTCGTCTGAGAATCCTCTTGAGTCCATGTAAATCCGTGTTTGCTGCTCGGAATCGAATGTTCTATGAAGATTGCCTTGGGAGTCAGCGGTGGGATTGCTGCCTATAAGGCGGCAGAGGTCGTGCGCCTGCTGCAAGACCGCGGCCTGCGGGTGCAGGTGATCATGACACGGGCAGCGCAGGAGTTCGTGCGCCCGCTAACCTTTGCCGCGCTCACTGGTGAAAAGGTAATCACCGATATGTTCGCCGCCGGAGATGGCGCTGCCGGTCATCCCAACCTGGAATCCGTCATTGAGCACATTGACGTTGCTCAATCGATCGATTGCCTTCTGATTGCGCCCGCCACCGCAAATATTCTGGCCAAGCTGGCGCGCGGCATAGCCGATGATTTCCTAAGCACGCTTTATCTGGCGACCACTGCACCGGTGGTCGTTGCTCCAGCCATGAACGTCAATATGTGGGAACATGCCGCTACCCAGGAAAACCTGGCAATTCTTAAGCGGCGTGGCGTGCATGTAGTGGAGCCCGAAGCCGGATACCTTGCCTGTGGGATGGTGGGCGCGGGCAGGCTTGCAGGCAACGATGCAATTGCCGCCGCCGTCGTGGAGACGCTCGAGCGACTGCGGAGCGTTGAAAAGAATGACCTCATCGGCGAGACCGTGCTGATCACCGCCGGTCCGACGCGCGAACCCATTGACCCGGTGCGCTATCTCAGCAACCGCTCCAGCGGGAAGATGGGTTATGCGCTGGCAGAAGCGGCGCTGCGACGCGGCGCACACGTGTTGTTGATAAGCGGACCGGTGGCGCTATCGACGCCGGCGGGCGTTGAGCTGATCCGGGTTGAAACTGCGGAGCAAATGCGGATTGCGGTTATGGAACATCTGCCGCAAGCCACTATCGTAATCAAGGCCGCGGCCGTTTCGGACTACCAGCCGGCCAGTACCCCGGGTCAAAAAATCAAACGTGAAGGCCGGAGCTCACTTGATCTCCATTTGGTGCCCACCGCCGACATTCTGGCAGAGGCGGCGCAGAAAGCCAAATCGGGCCAAGTTATTGTAGGATTTGCCGCTGAGACCGAAAGCGCGCTGGAAAACGCGCGTCAAAAACTGGCGGCGAAGTCGCTTCACGCCATTGTCGTAAATGATGTTTCGCGCCCGGGTATTGGTTTTGATTCCGACCGGAATGCCGTAACGATTCTTACTGCCGATCAAGAGATCGAGGTTCCTGAATCGTCGAAGCTCGAAGTGGCCCACCGAGTGCTGGATGTAGTGCAGCGGCTGCGGGCGGCGGCGCTCCTGATTACGTAGTCGCAATCTAGGACTGTCGTCTGCCGCTCTTGAGCCGGCCTCAAAGCGACGCTGTTCTTAGGCGAGCTGCCAGGGATTCAGTACTTTCAAGCCCAAGTCTTCAAAGTCTCGCACATTTCGTGTGGCTAACGTCGCACCGTTTGCCAGACAGATTGCGGCAATTTGAGCGTCGAAAGGTCCAGGGCACGGCGCAGAAGCAATTGCGCCTCTTCCTCTATCGAATGCCCTTCTTGCGCAGCCCTGGCGCTGAGTCGAGATGCGATTTCATCGTCAAGGCCTTGGAACTCAAACTTCCTCCTCGCCAGGTAAAGATTCTCAAGATCGAAATGCTATCATAGGACGGCGTTGCCAATCGAGAATCGACTGACTGCCCGCTTGCTTCAAAATTCCATGCCCAAACGTACGCTCGATGCCAAAATGCGCACCGCCTTGGCAGCGCGCATTGATTATTATCGCGATCTCGGTATTCACGATTTTTACCGCCGGGAAGTGCCGGAGTCGCCGGCCAGCGATCCAGAGCTTGCTCTGACCGCCGGTGAGCCCTCCGGGCAGGAGCTTATGGCCGAAGCCGCCGTTGAGGGCGCTGACCCCGTCACATGGCTGCGCGAAATCCGCCAGGATCTGGGCGATTGCACGCGTTGCCCGCTGCACACGATGGGACGGAAGCAGATTGTCTTTGGGACGGGGGATCCCCATGCCGAATTGATGTTTGTTGGCGAGGCTCCCGGCGCCGACGAAGACCAGCGGGGCGAGCCATTCGTAGGTCGCGCGGGTCAACTGCTCAATAACATGATTACGGCTATGGGGCTCGGGCGCGAGGACGTCTATATTGCGAACGTGATTAAGTGCCGTCCGCCGGGGAACCGCACGCCCCTGCCGGAGGAATGCGCCACCTGCTCGCCTTTTCTCTTGCGCCAAATCGATGCCATCCATCCCAAGGCGCTGGTGGCGCTGGGAGCAGTGGCTGCCCGCACGCTCCTTGGGGTAAATGACTCGATGGGTTCCCTGCGCGGACACTGGTACCAGGTACGCGGCATCGCGCTGGCGGTCACTTATCATCCCGCCTATTTATTGCGCAATCCGCCGGCCAAGAAAGACACCTGGCAGGATCTGCAGATGGTAATGAAGCGCCTGGGTTTGGAAGCACCAAAGAAAAGCAGTCCCTAGTGGTTAGTCTTGAGTCGTTAGTTTGCTGTCGGGAGTGTCGGGAGTTCGAGTCTCCTCTTGGCGCCTGCGTTTGATTTCGAGCAAAGCATCAAGCTCTTGTACATCCTGAAGATCTTTCGATCTTGCGGCAGTTCTCTTGTTTCGCAAAAGGACGTCATGGGATGCGACAGCGCAGGTGATATCGTAAAGTTCCTGCATTTCGCATTCTCGCGCAACCTCCTCGAAGTAGCCGACACCCTGCAGTTCGCCGAGCAAGTCAATATCGCCAACATCAGTTGTGATTGTGAAATTGAGGCCTCTTTTCAATGTCTCCACATCGAGAATAAACGGAACGACCGCATCGACACCGCGAAGCCGCGGATGGTAAGGGCTTAGAGCTTCCGCAAGGCGTTTCAGATTTTCGGAAGAACGCTCGTAGCAGATATCGAGGTCAAAGGTGACGCGCGTACCACCGAGCAAATTTAGGGCAAAACCCCCAATGATGACAAACCGCACTTCAGCCCTAGTCAGGGCGGCGAGGGCTGCCTTGAAGTCTGTTTTGTTTATCGTCATCGTTTGCGAGCGCTTCGGCTATGGCGAAGTTCGAGTGCAAAGTCGCGAGCCGCAATCATGTTTTCAGCTCGCTCTTCCGGCGTCATCTCAAGTGTGCGGATATATAGCGTCAGGTCCACGCCCCAGTTCCTCGCCGCCTCCAGCTTGCTCCCGGAAGGCGGGTTCTGGATGAGCTTCAACAGCCATGCTTGTTCCTTGACGTCCATTTCTACCTTCAGTACTGATTTTACGCCTGTGAGGGAAGGAGGGCCGCTGATCCGCGTTCCATCCGTGTGTATCTGCGGCGAATAAACCAACTGCCAACTGTAAACTGCTCACTATGTACTGCGACGTAGCTCTACCCGTGCCCCTGGATACCGCCTTCACCTACCGGGTGGAAGGGGAGATACCGGTCATCGGGGGCCGGGTGCTGGTGCCGTTCCGCGAAAAACGGCTGCCGGGCGTGGTGGTCGCCCTGCATGAGAATCCGCCATCGGCGCCGGCAAAGCTGGTTCTGCGTGTACTCGACCGTGCACCGCTCCTGGATGACGAGCTTTTGCAACTGGCACGCTGGGTGGCGCAATACTATATCGCCCCGCTGGGCGAAGTGTTGCGCACGATGCTGCCGCTGAGTGCCGAATGGAAACAGGTTCGGGGATACCGCATCACGTCGAACGGAATTGAGGCGCTGCATGCGGCGGCTACCCAGGGATCCTCCCGCCGTCTGCGCAGCACTCCCGGCGACCAGGCAAGCGAATATGAGTTGCTGGACTTTCTGGCGCAGCGTGTGGACGAAGCCGTACGGGAGGCTGCGCTGCGTTCTGCCACGGGCGCTACACGCAGCCTCTTGCAGACACTCGTGCGGCGCAGGTGGATTGGCATCGAAGATCTGTCTGTTGAGCGCGACGCCCGGCGCACAGTGAAGATCGCCGTACTGCGAGATTGCACTCAATCTCCTGAAGGCGCTACGGGTGGGACAACCACGGCGGCAAGGAAAGAACGGGCGTTGAACGCCAACCAAAAGAGGATCCTGGACGTATTAGCCGCCGCGGGAGGGCGCATGGCAGTCGCGGAGCTTAAGGCGTTGCCCATCCCCCCGACAACCCTGCCAACACTGGTAAAGCGTGGCCTGGTTACGCTGGCCGATGAACCTGCCGGATTCGAGGTTTCGCGGGCGCGCGTGCGGCCCGCGCTTGACTTCACCTTCACCGCCGCACAACAGGCGGCGCTTACGCATGTGAACCGCGTCGTACTGGCGCAGACTTTTTCTGTCACGCTGATGCACGGCGTAACCGGCTCCGGCAAGACCGCAGTTTACCTGGCCGCCATGCAGGAACTGCTGGCAGCGGGACGGGGCGCCATCATGCTGGTACCGGAGATCGGCCTTACGCCGGCCGCGGCGGCGCAACTGCACCAGATTTTCGGCAACGCAGTAGCCATCCTTCACTCCGGCCTCACCGACGATGAGCGCGCCGAACAATGGCATCGCATCCAGCGTGGCCAGGCCCAAATTGTGGTAGGCACACGCTCCGCGGTCTTCGCGCCGGTCCGCAACCTGGCACTGATTGTGGTGGACGAGGAACAGGATCACTCCTACAAGCAGGAAGAAACGCCGCGCTATCACGGCCGCGACGTGGCGGTATTGCGCGCCAAACTGGCAGGTCTGGCCGTGGTGCTGGGTTCCGCAACCCCTTCTCTGGAGTCCTACTACAACGCACAACGGGGAAGATACCAGCTTATCGAGATGCCCGACCGGGTCGAGCAAAGGCCCTTGCCGGCGGTGGAACTGGTAGACATGCGGCAGGAATTTCAGGAAACCGGGCGGCAGCAAGTGGTTTCCCGGCGATTGAGTGCCGAGATTGCAGACCGGCTGGAACGCGGTGAACAGGCCATGGTGCTGTTGAACCGGCGTGGGTTTTCGGCATTTGTGATGTGCCGCGCCTGCGGCGAAACCGTGCAGTGCCGCAATTGCGCCGTAGCCATGACGTACCACAAGTCAGTCGCAAGCCGAGCGTCGCCAGTTAACAGTTCCCGCGACGAGCCACCACCAGCCACCGCCCGTTCCGGGAGACTGGCCTGTCATTATTGCGGCTCTCAGCAGCGGGTTCCGGGCGCCTGCCCAAAGTGCGGCAGTGACTACGTGCAGTTTCTGGGCACAGGTTCGGAGAAGCTGGAGGAGTTGCTGCACGCGCAGTTTCCGCAAGCCCGCATCGCGCGCCTGGATCGCGACACAGTGCGCGATCGCGGCGACATCGAGCGCGCCTTGAATGCCATGGAGGCGGGCGAACTGGACCTGCTGGTAGGCACGCAGATGATCGCCAAGGGACACGACTTGCACGGCGTGACGCTGGTGGGTGTGGTCGCCGCCGATGCGGCTTTGGCCTTCCCTGATTTCCGGGCGGCGGAACGCACCTTCCAGCTCCTGACTCAGGTTGCAGGACGCGCCGGCCGAGGTACGTCGCCGGGCAAAGTAGTCGTGCAGGCTTATTTTCCGGAACACTATGCTGTGCAATTTGCAGCACATCATGACTTCAGTGGCTTCTACGACAAGGAACTGCGCTACCGGAGCTGGATGCACTATCCTCCGTTCACGGGGCTGGCCAATGTACTGGTTCGTAGCGACCGTTTGGAGGAAGCACTAAAGTTATCCGGACTGATCGGAAATTGGTTTCGCAGTACCCGCCACGAGGGCATCCGCGTACTGGGACCGGCTGCGGCGCCGATCGCACGGCTCAAGGGTGAGCACCGGTTTCATGTGCTGCTGAAGAGCGCCAGCCGCGAAAAGCTTAACCTCACCCTGCGCGCCATGCTGAGCCATGCCGCCGGATTGAAGATTCCGCGGGCGAACCTAGTGGTGGATGTAGACGCGGTGTCGCTACTGTAGGTGGAAATCCACTTCGTTAATTGCCGAATATGTCCCGCGCGTAGCCCTCGATCCCCCAACCCTGCACGGGGGCAATCATAAAGGTCAGGGCCAGCAGCACTATGGCCACAACAAGCATCAAGCGACGGTTGGGACAGCCCGGCGATGGTAAGACGCGATAACCAGCGGTGAGCGCGGGGAAAGGCAGCATACACAATATGTCCGCCATCGAGCTGCCCGCCTGGAAGCAGATTCAGGGCCGTGGCAAACATGCCCGCCCAGGCTGCAATGGCAACTGGATGAAGATACGAAGAGTCGAGACGAATCTGGGCGGCGCCGATTCCGAACTGGTGCAACAGCCAATGCATGAGGTAAAAAACCAGCGGATAACCGAACATGACCTGGGTATCACCGGAATCAGCCGTGAACGGCTTGGAGAACATCAGCGCGAAAAACAGGGTTAGAGTCGCCACGGCAAACCCGGCAATCGGCCCTGCGATGCCGATGTCGAAAAGTGCCGCGCGGGAACGGATAGGGGACTTAATACGAATGAAGGCGCCTAACGTCCCGATCAGGGTGGGAGCGGGAATGAAAAACGGCAGCGTCGCCTTCACCCCATAATAACGGCAGTAAAGATAGTGCCCCATTTCGTGCGCCAGCAGAATCACCATCAGCGCCAGGCAGAACGGCGCCCCCAGCAATAGCCTTGATGGATACTGCACAATCCACTGCACGGGAAAGAGCCCCGGCAATCCCAGTGATTCGGGGAAAGCGGGCAGATTATTCAGGAAGTTGTACTGCAGGCGTGCTCCTACGAGCAACGTGGTACAAAAAGTGCAGCCGAGCAATAAGAAATTGATCCAGTAGCGCGGTCGTGGCGGAGCGACTTCAGTCAGCTCCATCGGCGGGATCAATTCGTACGTGGAGGTAGGAATCGGCGGTGTCGTGTTGGTCATTCGTAATCTCTAATCGGTGACCGGCGGTTTGTAATTAAATGTACTTGCGCCTAGGCAGCTTTGCAAATCACCAATTACAGATTCAATTAGATGCCCGTTCCCGCATTTGGCTCTCGCATAGTGCCACATTGGAAGCCGGCGTTTGCTGCAGCAGGTCTGGCTGCGCTCGGGCTTAGTCGATAGATTGAAGCTCCTTCCCGGGCTTAAATCGCACTGCCTTGCCCGGCGGAATATTGACTTCAGCCCCGGTGCGCGGATTGCGCCCAATGCCGGTCTTGCGGGGGCGGACATTGAAAACGCCGAAGCCGCGCAACTCAATTCGGTCGCCCTGCGTGAGCGCCTTCTTCATAGTCTCAAAAACGGCTTCCACCGCCGCTTCGGCTTTAGTCTTGGTTATTCCGGTCTTGCTGACCACTTCGTTAATGATGTCAAGTTTGATCACTTGGCGCTCCGTTCCAATCCTTCGATGCCCGAGTTTCTAAAGTATTGATGCTAAAGAGGGAAGGTCGCATTGTCAATTGGATATCGCCAATGCTCGCCGCATGTTTGTCGTTCCACGCCGCTGGTTCCTGTAGCGAAACGTGGATTGAGGTACGGCAGGCGGTTTAAGATGAAGCTCACTTTGAAATTCTAAGGAGACAAATGTCCATCAAGTGCGACACCTGGATTCGACGCATGGCCCGGCAGCAAGACATGATCAACCCGTTCGAGGAAAAGCAAGTCCGCGCCGGCGTGATCAGCTACGGCGTGTCTTCCTACGGATACGACTTGCGGGTGGCCGATGAGTTCAAGATCTTCACCAATGTAATGTCGGCGATCGTAGACCCCAAGAACTTCGACGAACGCTCGTTTGTGCCGGTAACTACGGATTGTTGCCTGATTCCACCCAACTCGTTCGCCTTGGCCCGCTCAGTAGAATATTTCAAAATACCTCGCGATGTTCTCACCATCTGCGTCGGAAAGTCGACTTATGCGCGTTGCGGCATCATTGTAAACGTAACCCCGTTTGAGCCGGAATGGGAAGGCTTTGTCACCCTGGAAATCTCGAACACCACGCCCCTGCCGGCCAAAGTGTATGCGAATGAGGGTCTGTGCCAGATT
>JBEKOS010000111.1:0-10344 GCA_049521535.1 Terriglobales bacterium
AGCGTGCTGGTCGATGTCATCTCGGTAATCGAGGCGATTCGTCCAAACTGCCGTTCCAAAGGCGTGGCCACGGAGGAGGCCATGGTCTCCGGACTCGCGCCGGGCAGCCCAGCGGCCACCGTTATGGTGGGGAAGTCAACCTGCGGTAGCGGAGACACCGGCAAGAGCCGGAAAGCGACCACCCCTGCGAGAAATATCGCCACCATCAGGAGCGTGGTTGCAACCGGTCGGCGTATGAATGGAGCTGAGAGATTCATGGCTTCATTTAGCCGGAACCAGTTCTGTCCCCGGACTTGCTTCCTGTTCCTTCTTGGAGAAGCGCGCAGCGAGGCGATCAAACCAGAGATAGATGACTGGCGTGGTGTAGAGCGTGAGAATCTGGCTTAGAATAAGGCCGCCCACAATCGTAATCCCCAGTGGCCGGCGCAATTCCGAGCCTGTACCGCTGCCCAATGCAAGCGGCAGGCCGCCGAGCAATGCCGCCATGGTGGTCATCATGATCGGCCGGAACCGCAGCAGGCATGCCTGATAAATGGAATCCTCCGGCGATTTGCCCTCCTTACGCTCGGCCTCCAGCGCGAAGTCGATCATCATGATGGCGTTCTTTTTGACAATGCCAATGAGTAGCACCATGCCAATCAGTGCGATTACGCTGAAATCCGTTCGGCAGATCAGCAGCGCCAGTAGCGCGCCCACGCCTGCGGAAGGCAGCGTGGAGAGGATGGTGATCGGGTGGATATAGCTCTCGTACAGCACCCCCAGCACGATGTAAACGACGATGACAGCCGCCAGGATCAGGAAGGATTCATTGGCCAGCGAGGCCTGAAACGCTTCGGCCGTGCCCTGAAATGCGCCCTGAATACTGGCCGGCATGTTGATGTCCTGCTTGACCTTGTTCACCGCTTCGACGGCATCGCCGAGCGAAGCGTTGGGAGCGAGATTGAACGACAACGTAACCACCGGAAACTGTCCTTGATGGTTTACCGTGATGGGCGCCGTCGTGGTCTGCACGCGCGTGAAGGCGCTCAAGGGCACTTGATTTCCAGTTGGATAGGCCGAGGATGACTGCACCGGACTCCCGCTAAATGGCGCGCTAGAACCGCTGGCAGACGAGGCAGCGGTAGCCGAAGCCGCTGCCGTCAAGGCAGAAATGCTGGTGGGGCCGAACGCGGCCGTAGCTGCCGAGCCGCCTGCCGTCAGTCCGCTGGCATTCGGAGCGGAGCTTGACAAAGTTCCGGCGGACGAAGCGCTGTTCGAGCGCAGGTAAACATTCCGCAGATCGCCGGGGTTCCGCTGGAGCTCGGGAAGCAGCTCCAATACCACGTGGTACTGGTTCAGTTGCGTGAACATTACCGATACTTCGCGCTGCCCATACGAGTCGTACAGGGTTTGGTCAATCGTCGCGGGCGTAATGCCCAGCCGCGAGGCCGTGTTGCGGTCGAACACAAGATTCTGTCGGAGTCCAAGCGCTTGCTGGTCGCTGGCCACGTCGCGAAGTTGGGGCATTTGCTGCAGCTTTTCCAGCATTCGCGGAGCCCAGACGTTGAGTTCGTCGGCATTCGGGTCTTCCAGCGTGTACTGAAACTGGGTGCGGCTCACCCGGCTTTCGATGGTGATGTCCTGCACCGGCTGCATAAAGAGGGTAATCCCCACGACCTTGTCCAGGTTTGGCTGCAGGCGGCGAATCACTTCGGTCGCGTTGATCCCGCGCTCCTCGAGCGGCTTTAAGTTGATCAGGATGCGTCCGCTATTCAGGGTCGTATTGGTTCCGTCTACGCCAATAAATGAAGACAAACTCTCCACTGCGGGGTCTTTCAAGATGATACTTGCTAGCTGCTGCTGCAATACCGACATTTCCGGAAAAGATACCGACTGCGGCGCTTCTGAAATTCCCTGGATCACGCCGGTATCCTGGATGGGAAAAAAGCCCTTCGGGACAATGATGTAAAGCACCACCGTTAACACCAAAGTGGCGGCGGCCACCAACAAGGTTGTGGTTTGGAACCGGAGCACCACTTGCAGGGTCCGCCCATACATGGCGATGACCCTTTCAAAAATCTCCTCCGACTTGCGGTAAAAGCGCCCTTGCTTGTCGGGCGGAATATGCTTCAGCAGCTTCGATGACATCATCGGCGTCAGCGTCAGCGATACGACTGCCGACACTAAAATCGTGACAGCCAGGGTCACAGCGAATTCCCTGAACAGACGCCCGACTATATCTTTCATAAAGAGGAGCGGAATTAGGACCGCGATAAGTGAAATTGTCAGGCTGATGATGGTGAAGCCAATCTGTTCGGCACCTTTTAATGCCGCGGAAAGAGGAGCTTCTCCCTCCTCTATGAAACGGGCGATGTTCTCGATCATGACGATGGCGTCGTCCACTACAAAACCGGTGGAAATTGTCAGTGCCATCAGGGTCAGGTTGTTCAGGCTATAGCCCAGTAAAAACATCACTCCGAAAGTGCCTACAAGCGAAAGCGGAACCGCCACACTGGGAATGATGGTGGCCGAAAACGTTCGCAAAAACAGAAAAATGACCATGACTACAAGCGCGATGGTCAGCATCAACGAGAATTCAACGTCCTTGACCGAGGCACGAATGGTGTTGGTGCGGTCGGTGAGAACCGTGACCTTGATCGAGGCCGGCAGGTTGATCGTAAGCTGCGGCAGGAGATTCTTGATGCGGTCTACAACCGCAATGATGTTGGCGCCGGGCTGCCTCTGGATGTTCATGATGACGGCGGGCGTCTGGTTCATCCACGCGGCTTGGCGGACGTTTTCGACATCGTCCCGGATCACCGCAACATCGGACAGCATGACCGGGGCATTGTTCCGGTAGGCGATCGCCAGCGAGGCGTAGTCCTTGCTGGTGAGCAATTGATCGTTGGCGCCAATTTGATATGCCTGGAATTTTCCATCAAAGCTTCCCTTCGCCTGGTTGACGTTGGTGGCGATGATGGCGTTGCGAACGTCTTCCAGGTTCAGGCCATAGTAGGAAAGCGCTGTGGGATTTGCTGCGATGCGCACCGCTGGCTTTTGCCCCCCACTGATGCTGACCAGTCCTACGCCCGGCAACTGCGATATTTTCGGTGCCAACCGAGTGTCGGCCATGTCTTCCACTTGGGGAAGTGGCAGGGTGTCGGAGCTCAGCGCCAGGGTGAGGATGGGCGTGTCCGCGGGGTTGATCTTGCTATACAGCGGTGGCGTCGGTAAATCTGCAGGCAGATACGTGCCACCAGCATTGATGGACTGCTGTACTTCCTGTTCGGCAACGTCAATATTCAAGGTGAGAACAAACTGGAGCGTAATAATCGAGCTTCCATCTGAACTGGTCGAAGTCATCTGCTGCAGGCCCGGCATCTGCCCGAATTGACGCTCTAACGGCGCGGTCACAGACGACGCCATTACATCAGGACTGGCGCCAGGATAAAACGTGACGACTTGAATCGTGGGGTAATCCACCTCCGGCAGGGCGGAGACGGGCAGTTGTTGGTATGCCACTACTCCGGCGAGCAGGATGGCGACCATCAGCAGCGAGGTTGCGATGGGCCGAAGGATAAAAATTCTTGAGGGACTCATAAGCGAGTAGTTAGTCGCAGGGCCAGCCGTCGCCAGTTTGCAAGCGGGTTTCGAATTGCCAACCGCTATTTGCCAGCGACGATTTGCGCGTTCACATGGGTTCCTTCCTGCAGTTTATCGACGCCGGCAGTAACCACCACGTCGCCGGGAGAGAGGCCAGAGACAACCTCCGCCTGGTTCGCTTCCGTGGTACCCAGAGCCACCTGCTTTACTGTCACCGTCCCGCACGCATGGCCTGCAGCGCATTCAGACTTGTCTGACTTAACCACGTAAGAGTAAGTGCTTTGGGAGTTGCGCTGAACTCCGGCCGTGGGTACCAGTGTGACATCGTGCTTCTCATCCACCAGCAGCCTGGCATTGACAAACTGATTGGGAAAGAGCGCGCCATCCTTGTTGTCGAACATCGCGCGCAGCTTGACCGTGCCCGTAGAGGGATCAATCTGGTTGTCAAGGGTCATCAACTTCCCCTGGGCGAGCTTGCGCTTCATGTCACGATCGTATGCTTCCACCAGCAGTGGTTCGCCGGCGCGTACTTTTTTCAAGACCGGTGGCAATTGGTCTTCAGAAATGGTGAAAATAACCGTGATTGGCTCAATCTGGGTTATGACCAGCAAGCCGTTTGCGTCCGCTGCGTGAACGATGTTTCCAGGGTCGACCAGGCGCAAGCCCACCCGCCCGGTGATGGGCGCGGTAATGTGGCAATAGACGAGATTTACTTTGGCGCTGTCAATCACGCCCTGATCGGTCTTGACTGCGCCTTCATACTGCTTGACAAGAGCGTCCTGCGTGGCCAGAGTTTGTTCGGCCACGGCGTTCCGCTTGATGAGTTCCTGGTAGCGAGTCAGGTCGAGGCGCGCATTGGCCAGCGCCGCTTGATCCTTAAGCAACTGTCCTTCCGCCTGTAACAATGCAGCCTGGAACGGCCGCGGATCAATTTCGGCCAGGGCCTCGCCCTTCTGGACGGTCTGACCTTCCCTGTAGAAAACATCCATTAACTGTCCGTCCACTCGCGTATGCACAGTCACCGTATAGACGGGAGTCACTGCGCCCAATCCTGAGTTGTATACACCGATATTGCCCTTTTGCACCACAGCAGCCATCACCGGCACTGGTGGCATCGGGCCCTTTTTTGCGGACAGCGCCGCGGCCTTATTCTTCAATAAAATGCCGGTCCAAAGGCCGATTCCGAGCAGCGCAACCAGCAGTAGCCACGGCCAAACGTGGCGATGGGGATGGTTTCCGGGCTCTTGCGTCTCGGACTGCGGCACGGTGGAAGTTCTTTGTGATTGTGCGGGTAGAGTTTGCAGGTCCGCAGTTTGAGATTGATGGTCCATATAATCAGTTCAGGATTGCTGATCCAAAATCGGTCCAAGGAAAATCATGTCCAACATGTCTAAGGACTTGATGACTCCGTATCAGGTGAAGCATCAGTATGCCATGTAAAAAAATGTCACACTACACTGATCTGCCGGTGAAGCGTGTCTAATTTCGACTTACGGCTCTGCTGGTTTGGTACAACAGGAGCCTTAGCAGTTCACGGCCGTCATTGGTAAGCCGAATGCGCATGCCGGCGACTTCCGCCAGATTGTTGCGTTGGAGAAGTCGCAGCCACGATTCCGCTGAGGTCCCTTCATAGAGTTCCGGATACCGGCGCAGACAATTGTCGCACACGCGCAGGCAAGCGCCAAACGACCCATCGGAGCTGATCGCCTGCAGCAACGGGACTTGCGAAGTCCACAAAACCCGGCGCTCGGGATCGAATGCGTCCGAGATAGTCAGGATCTCGAGCGACGTCGCATCAAAGCTACGAAAGGTATGCTCCGGCTCAGGAGCTTCCAGGAGTGTTGCCAGAAACAACCACGAGAATCCAAGGACGGCAGGAACGACGAGAATCGCAAGGAGGTGTGATGTAGAGGCATCCATCTTCCCACCTGTTTTGGGGCTGGAGACTGGCTCGTACCAGGGTGCTCCCTTGCATGATAGCCCGTGCGGTGCTACGCGCTCTGGCTAGATGATACATCGAATTCAAACTCGCGAGATGGTTAATGATCTGGCCAACCGGTTCTACTGCCCTCCAAACGTAAACCTCAACCCGGCCCGGAAATTGAAGTCGAGGCCCGGATACCCGGCGGCGTCTTCGTAGTGCTTGTCGAAGATGTTCGCCGCTACGGCGTAAGCCGTCACGTAACGATCGATTTCGTACCACCCGCCGAGATCAAGACGCGCGTAGCCGCGATCCTCTGTAATGGGAGTGGGCTCGACGTCGAAATCCGAATCCGGCCTGACGCCAAGAAAGGTTCCTGCCAGGGTTACACCGTATTTCGGGCGCGTGTAGGTTGCCAGCAGATTCCCTGAATGCTTGGGGCGGCGCAACAACGGCTCGCCGGTGGCGTCTGGGGGAAGCGCACCCGGCGCAGACAATATCTCGGTTGAGGTGTAAACGTAGGCTGCCTGCACCTGCAAACTCGCGACTGGGCGTCCCTGCAAAATCAGCTCGGCGCCCTGGGCAAACGAGCGATTTAGATTGATGAACTGAAAGCAGTCGGCCGCCATCTGCGGGCAGGTAGCGGGTGGGAGCGGAGGTCCATACTCGCCCTCGATCTGATTGTGGAATTGATTGTTGTAATAGGTGGCGTCTAAGGAATACTTGTTGCCCAAAAAAGACTGGCTCACGCCGGCTTCATAGGCCCGGTTCTGTTCCGGCTTAAGATTGGGATTGGGGGCGACGTCAAACGAAGGCAGGCCGAATCCGTCCTCAAAATTCGGCTCCTTGATGCCTTCGGCATAGCTGCCGCGCAGGCGCGTTCCGGAGAACACGTCCCCGCCCTTCAAGACCAAATAACTTGCCGCCGCGCGGGGAACCCCATAATTGCCAAAACTCTCGTTGTGGATAAAGCGAGCGCCTGCCTGCAAAGAGAACCGTTTCCAGGTGATGAGTTCCTCGCCGAATGCCTCCTGATTGCGGCGCAGTCCATGATTGACCGGACTGCACGGCGGCGTGGCGTAGACGCAACTGTTCAAGTCGCCGAAGAAACCGTTTTCATCCTCGAAGTCGTATCCGAAGACCGTGCGGGCCCAACTGCGCGCTAGGTACTGTCCCTGGTAATCAAAACCCGCGTGATTGTAATCCGCCCAGGTCTTGGAGGGTATGCAAACGACCGGAAACACGTTGTAGTTGCAGTCAACGAAGTCAATCGGGAAGCCAAACGCTGTACGCTCCGGGTTCAGGGGCACATCCTGCTCATCCAGCCGCTGATGGTTGTATTCATAGCCGCTGAAATCGTGAAACCAGTGGCTGCCGGCGGCGATGCTCAAATCGGCGCTGCCCAGGAAGTTGTTCTGGTGCGAAAATTCATCGGTATCCGGCGGGATATTGTAATCGCCCGGAGGCAACGGTCCGCCCTCGGAGAAATTCCATTCACCCTGATCCCCGACAAAGCTGGTGTTATGGCGTGCGCGTACGCGTAAGTGGATGGTGGGGGTGAATGCATAACCAACGTTGCCGCCTTCGGTGGAATTGGAGAATTCGTCGTTGGGACCCTGCCCGTTAGTATTGAATTGCTCACCGAACACGTTGTAGTCGAACTTGCGCCACGCTCCGGAGAGCGAGCCGTAGCCGTGCGCCGTCGAGAAGTTGCCGCCGTCTGCGCCCAAAGTCAGCAGCGGGGTGCTGGTCGAACCGGTGCGGCTGAACACCTGCACCACGCTGGTCATGGCATCGGAACCGTACAACGTGCTCTCGGTGCCGCGCAGGAACTCGATGCGGTCAAACTGCACCGTGGACAGGGCGCCAAAGTCGTAGAAGCCGCCGGGTTCGGCTACGGGCACGCCATCCACGATGACTTTGTTGTAGTCGGAGTCACCGCCGCGCACGAAAAGCGAAGTCTGGCTTCCCATCCGGCCAGTGTCAGCGATGATCGCCCCGGGCACAAAGCGCAGCATGTCCCCGGTGGATACTGGCTGCAGGTCCTCCAAGGTCCCTAAACTCACGACGGTAATGTCGGCGCTCGTCTCCACCGCAGTTGCGGGAACCGATGCCGCGGTGACGGTGACGGTCTGGTCGGCATTGGCAACAGCCATCGTCATTTCTATTGTCTGCTGTAGGGTCTTCTGCGAATCGAGATGCAACTCCTGCGATTGCGCCGCGAAGCCGGGCGCCTGCACCTGAACGCGATACTCGCCTGTCGAAAGACTCTGGAACTCGGCATTGCCCACTCCGTTCGTTCTGCGGAGGGCTTGCGGTGTTGAATTGCCGTTGCGGTAAAGAGTTACCGCAGCGCCGGATATCCGGGCGGACTGCGGATCGAGGATGCGGACCGTCAAATTAAAGGATGATGGGGATTGCGTGTGAGCCGGCAACACGGCCGCTACACAGGTGAACAACAAAGCGAGTATCCGGCGCATAAGTCCTCCTGTCCCACGACTGGATTGGAATGTGGACAGGAGACTTTGCGGAAGAAGTGCTGGAGGGTCTAGTTCGGCATCGGTGAATTAGCGATGTGCGATTGAAGGGACGGTCCCAAATCATCGATTACCACTTACCAAATCGTAAAGTTTCTGCCTTCCCGCGAAGGTCTACTCATCCCGCTTCGGGCAGGTCTCCTGACTCTCGCTTCATCAAGCTGGCCGCCTTCCCAATCCCAAAACGCGAAATCAGTGGCATAGTGGCCAGCTCTCCACGATCACAGTGGCGGGGCCGTGCCGGATTTTCACCGGCTTCCCTTTTAAGCTGCAAAAGCACCAGAAGCAACGTGCCCCTCCTTCTTACGCCTTTGGGTCAGGACGTGTCAAATGCAAGGTTGCAGTCTTGCAGTCGCAAAGCTCCGTTTTGTGCCTTCGGCAGAACAACGTGCGCCATGAGCCTCGTGTTGAAAATATTCACGAGCGGAGCAGTCGATTCTCGCAGCAATCGTCTAACCTATCTGTGTTACCGGATAGCGTACCTGCTACAGAAGTCTCATCTCCAAAATCATTTCAAAGGAGAGTCCAAAATGACCACCCCAGCAGCCGCCGCTCAAAGCGCCGATACTCCTGACTTCGCGATCGCTTTCACTGGCATGATCGTACAAAACCTGTCCCGCGAAATGGAAGCTACACGTAAGGTGCTGGCCGCCGTTCCGGAGACCGGGCGCGATTATCGTCCTGATCCAAAGTCCCGCACCGCTTTCGAATTGGCCTGGCACCTCGCCTCGGCTGACGTGCAGTTTCTTGATGACATTGCCGATCGGAAATTCACGATGGAACCCCGTTTCAAGGAGGAACCGAAGACCACTGCGGAACTCGCAGACTGGTACGCGAAGGAATTCAGCCGGGGCCTGGCGCGGGTACAGGCAATGACCGCCGATCAACTGCTTACGCCGGTTGATTTTTATGGCGTGATGACTGCGCCGGTGTTCCGCTTCTTGCTTTTCGCCAATAATCACTCCATCCATCACCGCGGACAGCTTGCTGCGTACCTGCGTCCAATGGGATCGAAGGTTCCTAGCATTTATGGCGGCAGTGCCGACGAACCTTGGCCGGGACAGACCGCTGCCTGAAGGCGAACTGGCGTGCCGGGGATGAAGCCCGGCTGTGCAACCGTGGGACGTTGCTGTTCATATAAACTGAACCCGTGACCGCGGTTGAGGCATTTGATTTGATGACGGGCGGAGGCGCTCAGGACTTCGCCCGACTTATTGCGGCCTGTGAATCCACTCCACCCTGCTGACTGATAGGGGGTTTGGAGGTCAACTGCTAGGTTGAGGCCGTGTATACGCTGGACGCCGACCTGGTAGTGCTAACGGAGAATCTTCACAAACTCGCTGCTCGTCTTCAGCAACAAGGATTCAAGATCGAAGAGCACCCGCCTTCCATCAATGCCCAGGCGCCAGGAAGCCAGCTTCGCATTCAATTCACTACCGACGAGAGGTACCAACCCTTTCTCGCTCGTTCCGTTGAATTTGAGGTCTTGGGGGTGCGAGTGCAGGTCGCCAGCCTCGAAGACATTAGTCAGGGCAAGGTCTGGGCATGGAGCGATCCCCACTGTCGTCTCAGCAAGCGCAAGAAGGATGAACTTGACCTTATCCGACTGGCGGAGGCACATCCGCATCTGAAGCCGGTACTGCCCGCTCCCTTAATTGAGTTGATCAATCACGGCTGACTTACTCTGGTAACTGGTGCTCGCCTCTGGTACGTGCTAACTTCAGAGTCAACCAAGGGGAAGCGGCGCTTCTATGCTGATTGACGATCTGTTGCATATCGCGGTCGAGCGCAAGGCAAGCGATCTCCACTTAAAGGTCGGGAACTACCCCTGCCTGCGGATAGACGGCGATTTGGTTCCCCTGGGCGATCAACAGCGCGTCACCGCCGAAGAAATGCTGAGCATGGCGTTCAGCATGATGACCAACCGGCAAAAGCAAAAATTCAAAGAAAATGCCGAATTGGATATGGCCTATGGCGTGGCGGGCCTGGGGCGCTTTCGCGTCAATGTCTTCCAGCAGCGCGGTCATATGGGCGCCGTGCTTCGAGTTGTACCCACCAAGATTCGCGGTCTGGATGAATTGTTCATGCCGGCAGTGGTGGAGAGAATCTGCGACGAACAGCGCGGATTGGTGCTGGTGACCGGCGTCACCGGCTCCGGAAAATCAACCACCCTGGCCGCAATCATCGATAGGATCAATGCGACCCGGGCGGAACACATCATTACCATCGAAGATCCCATCGAATTCCTCCATCGCGACAAGAAGGGCTTCGTAAATCAGCGTGAGGTGGAGGTCGATACCCCTT
>JBEKOS010000112.1:0-10192 GCA_049521535.1 Terriglobales bacterium
GATCGTTGGGCGGGCCACGCCGGTGGAATTGGAATTTAACCAGGTGGAAAAAGTGGCCTAAGTGGAGCGCGTTGGCCTTTTCGGAAGAATAGAGAATTAAAGAAGAGAGACACATAAATGGCTAAGAAAGTAACAGGTTCGGTCAAGTTGCAGATTGCGGCGGGTAAAGCAACCCCGGCGCCTCCGGTGGGTCCCGCGCTAGGTCAGGCACAAATCAACATCATGGAGTTCTGCAAGCAATTTAATGCACGCACCAGCAATAAAGAACTCGAAGGACTGATCATTCCGGTGGTGGTCAGTGTGTACAACGACCGGTCTTTTACGTTTGTCACGAAGACGCCTCCGGCCCCGATATTGCTGAAGCGTGCGGCGGGGATCGCCAAAGGCTCGGGCACGCCCAATAAAGACAAGGTTGGCCATGTGACCGAGAAGCAAGTGGAAGAAATTGCCAAGCAGAAAATGCCGGACCTGAATGCGGCCTCTCTGGACAGTGCTATCCGAAGCATTAAGGGAACGGCGCGATCCATGGGCCTTGATGTAATCGCTGGATAGTCGGCGGAGGTTGTGGACAAAATAGTCGAATGGACCACGGTCTTTTGGCGGCAACGAAGGCGGTGGGAGACAAGGAGCGCTATGAACAGAAAAGCAGGCAAGAGTATCGAGAAGGCACGCGCGGCTGTGGAAAATCGCCCCTACGTGTTGGCCGACGCCGTGCCGTTGTTGCAGAAGGTGAAGTTTGCCAAGTTCGACGAGACTGTCGAGGTGACGTTGCGCCTTGGAGTTGATCCGAAGCATGCCGATCAAATGGTGCGCGGCACGGTGGTACTGCCGCATGGTTTAGGGAAGTCGAAGCGCGTGCTGGCGGTTGTGGGTCCGGACAAGGCGCGCGAGGCCGAGGAGGCCGGTGCGGATTTTACGGGCGGCGAGGAGATGGTGGAGAAGATCCAGAAGGAAAACTGGCTGGATTACGACGCGATTGTCGCGACCCCGGACATGATGCGCTCTCTGAGCAGACTGGGCAAGATTCTCGGTCCTCGCGGTCTTATGCCTAATCCCAAGACGGGAACGGTAACCCTCGAGATCGGCAAGGCGGTGCAGGAATTGAAAGCTGGAAAGGTCGAATTTCGCACCGACAAAACGGCGCTGGTTCACGTTCCGGTCGGCAAGCTGTCTTTTGCCGCCGACAAACTGGTCGATAATGCGCGCGCGGTAATCACCAGCGTAATCAAGGCAAAGCCGGCGGCGGCCAAGGGTAAGTACGTGAAGGCGCTGTATCTTAGTTCGACCATGGGCCCGGGAATTGCACTGGACGTGGCGGCGGCGGAAGCGGCTGCCAAAGCGTGATTTGATTACCGTCACAATTCACTAAGTCACCGATAGGTCTTATATGCCTCTTACAAAAGCGAAAAAGGTTGAACACGTAGAACAACTGCATCAGGAACTGGGAACGGCCGGCGCGGCGGTCATCACGACGTTTGCCAAGCTGACGGTTGCGCAGGATTTCGAATTGCGCAAGATGGTGCGTGGCGCTGGAGCCAAGTACCGGGTCATCAAGAACACCTTGGCCGAACGTGCGGCGAAGGGGACCAAGCTCGAAGGCGCACTGCAGAATCTCGTGGGGGTGACTTCGGTTGCCTATACCACAGGTGATCCGGTCTCCCTGGCAAAGGCGCTGCAGAAATATGTCAAGGAGAATCCGGAGTTTGCGATTAAGGCCGGCATCCTCGAAGGCAAGGTTCTCACCTTCCGGGAAGTCGAATCCCTCGCCACGATGCCATCGCGCGAAGAACTGATGAGCAAGCTGCTTTTCCTCATCAACGCTCCGGCCCAGCGTTTGGTTACTGTGCTGAATGCCGCAGGCAGAGACATGGCAGTTGTGCTCGGACAGGGCGTTAAAGAGAACAAGTTTCAGGCCGGTGGAACGGCCGGTGAGTGACGATTCAAAGTTTGGCTGGGCGCAATGAGGTTCTCGGGAGTCCTGAGAATTGTGGAATTCTGAATACGGTTTTAGAACTGATACTTCAAAGAGTGGAGATAAAGAAATGGCGGATTTGCAACAGATTGAGGAACAGATAGTCAGCTTGTCGCTTCTGGAAGCGGCAGAGTTGGTCAAGAAACTGGAAACACGTTTGGGCGTATCGGCTGCGGCTGCTGCTCCCGTGATGGTCGCCGGTGGCGGGGCTGCCGCGGCCGGGGCTGCCCCCGTTGAAGAAAAGACGGAGTTTAGCGTCATTCTGACCGCGGTGGGCTCGAACAAGATCAATGTGATTAAGGCTGTACGCGAAGTCACCAGCCTCGGATTGAAGGAGGCGAAAGACCTGGTTGACGGTGCCCCGAAGCCCATCAAGGAGGGCGTCAGCAAGGAAGAGGCAGAGACCATTAAGAAGAAGTTCACGGACGCGGGCGCTACCGTCGAAGTTAAGTAGGGTTAGGGAGGTTTTGGCGGTAAGGCGATGCCGCCGCCGAAGCTGGCGCCCACATCAGGGTTACTGGGCGTCACCATGCGCTGATTGAGACCGTTGGTGAAAGTTGTTCGCCGGTGAAGCCGAACCAGTGCTTGCGACATCAAACAAGGAGTCGCCGGCGTCTAATTCGGTGGTCATTTGTAGCGGATCGGCGGAAAATTAGCGCGGGCACAAATATCAGGCTCTGCGAGGGGAAGGCTGGGCGGCTGGACCCGAGGTAGAGCGACCCATGGCGGGCCGTCCCCCATGCGGGACGGAAAACGAGCCGACATACTGGCGCGGACACACACAATACATTATGGCTAAGTGCCATGCTTGGCGCCCACGGGGAATCCTGTCCCCGCGGGCGCTGCGCCTTTTTTCTGCAAGCTAGGAGTTTTCATGCCGAATAAGAACACTGCTCATCGCATGCGTTTTGATTTTTCCAAGATTCCGGCCAGCATTCAAATTCCCAACCTGATCGAGGTGCAGAAGCGCTCCTATGATCGTTTTCTGCAGATGGACAAGTTGCCCAGCGAGCGCGACGACGCTGGCTTGCAGGCCGTCTTTCAATCGGTCTTTCCCATTGAGGATTTTCGCAAGGTTTCCCAGCTCGAGTTTGTCGATTTTTCCATCGGCAATTGGGAATGCAAGTGCGGACACCTGAAGGGGCTTCATCACCTCCGTACGACGTGCCGGAATTGCGGCGCCACGGTGATCACCGATCCATTTCATCCGGGTGAGGTGCTGTGCTCCAAATGCGGTACCTACAATGCGAACACCCCGGATTTTTGCAACAAGTGCGGCGACCCCGTGGGTCTCCAGCTCAAGTATGACCAGGCGGAATGCGAAGAACGAGGCATGACGTACTCGGCTCCGTTGAAGGTCACCATGCGCCTGACCATCTTCGATACCGACCCGGAGACGAAGAATCGAAGCATCCGCGACATCAAGGAGCAGGAAGTATTTTTCGGCGATGTCCCGCTGATGACTGAGAACGGCACCTTCATCGTCAACGGAACGGAGCGCGTGATTGTCAGCCAGTTGCACCGTTCGCCCGGCGTTTTTTTCGAGACGGCCAATAACCGCACCTATTTTCTGGGCAAGATCATTCCGTATCGCGGCTCCTGGGTGGAATTCGAATTCGACCAGAAAAACGTGCTGTACGTTCGCATCGACCGGAAACGCAAGTTTCTCGGTTCCATTTTCCTACGGGCTTTGGGGTTGCGCTCTGATGAAGACATCTTGCGCACTTTCTACACGGTGGACCGGCTCCTGGTTAAGGACGGGAAGCTGTTATGGACGCTGGAGCCGGGAATCGACCGCCCTACCAACTTGCTGGGCATGAAGCTGGCCCACTCCATTAAGGGTAAAGGGAATGAGGAGATCGCTCATTCCGGCCGCAAAGTGAACCATCAGGTCTTGCGTGAGATCCAGAAGCAAAAGATCACCGAGATCGAGGTTGACGCCAGCGATCTCGAAGGCGCATATGTGGCCGCAGATGTTGTGGACGCTGAAACCGGCGAAGTCCTGCTCGAGGCCAACCACGAACTTACGAGCGAAAAGCTGGCCAAGCTGATCGCAGCCGGGATCGGTGAGCTACACATCTTCTTCCCCGAGAAGGACGAAGCCGGTAACGTGATTCAGGCGACGGTACGCCGGGATTCGGTCAAAACCACGCAGGAAGCGTTGATCGAGATCTACCGTAAGCTGCGTCCGGGCGATCCGCCCACGTTGGATACGGCGACCGCGCTGTTTCAGGGGATGTTTTTCGATCCGCGCAAGTATGACTTCTCTCGCGTAGGGCGTCTGAAGTTCAACATTAAGTTGCACGAACGGGGCGATTTTACCAGCCTTGACCACCGCACGCTGGAGCCGGATGACTTTTACGCGACCATTCGGTACCTCCTGAGGCTGCGCAAGAACATTGGCGCTGTGGACGATATCGATCATCTCGGCAATCGCCGGGTGCGCGCGGTGGGCGAATTGCTGGAAAATCAGTTCCGCATCGGACTGGTCCGTATGGAACGCGCCATCAAGGAAAAGATGAGCGTGTACCAGGAAATGTCCACGGCCATGCCGCATGACCTGGTGAATGCCAAACCCGTCATGGCAGCCATCCGGGAGTTTTTCGGTTCGTCACAGTTGTCGCAGTTCATGGATCAGACGAATCCTCTGTCTGAGATTACGCATAAGCGCCGGCTATCTGCACTTGGGCCGGGCGGCTTGTCACGTGAACGCGCAGGGTTCGAAGTCCGCGACGTTCATCCGACCCACTATGGACGAATTTGCCCGATTGAGACTCCGGAAGGCCCGAACATTGGACTGATTTCATCGCTGAGCTGCTACGCCCGTATCAATGATTACGGCTTTATTGAGTCGCCGTACCAGCGGGTCAAAGACGCCAGAGTGATGGACTTTGTGTCCGTGGTCAATGCGGGTGACAGCGATTTCAAGGTCGGCGACCACCTCGAAAAGCATGCCGTCGAACGCGCCAATGCCGACTTGCGCGACCGGCGCAAGCGCCTGATCGAGTATGAGCCGTTTTCGTTCTACCTTTCGGCATGGGAAGAGGACAAGCACACCATCGCACAGGCCAATATTGAACTGGACGACAAGGGCCTGATTGTCGCCGAACTGGTGAACGCGCGCGAAGCCGGAAACTTCGTTCTGGTGTCCCGCGACAAGGTCGACTATGTCGACGTGAGCCCCAAACAACTGGTTTCGGTTGCGGCATCGCTCGTCCCCTTCCTGGAGCACGACGACGCCAATCGTGCCCTAATGGGTGCGAACATGCAGCGCCAATCGGTACCGTTGCTAAGGGCGGAAGCGCCTCTTGTCGGTACTGGTATGGAAGGTGTCACCGCGCGGGATTCAGGAGCGACTCGCCTGGCCCGGCGCAGCGGAATCGTGGATTCAGTGGATTCGGAGCGCATCATCGTGCGCGTCGAGGGCGAGCACCATCCGACGCAGCTCTCGCGCGAAGTGGGCAGCGACATCTATCAGCTCACGAAGTTCAAGCGTTCGAACCAGAATACCTGCATCAACCAGAAGCCAATCGTCCGCAAGAACCAGAGAGTGGTAAAAGGGCAGGTAATTGCCGACGGCCCGTGCACCGACCAGGGGGAATTGGCTCTGGGGAGAAACGTGCTGGTCGCTTTCATGCCCTGGCGCGGATACAACTTTGAGGACGCGATCCTGGTTTCGGAAAAGTTGGTGAAAGAGGACTATTACACCAGCGTCCACATCGAGGAATTCGAGATCGAATCGCGTGACACCAAGCTGGGACCGGAAGAAATCACGCGCGATATTCCCAACGTAAGCGAAACCGCGCTGCGCGACCTGGACGAGAGTGGCGTAATTCGCATTGGAGCCAATGTGCGCCCCGGCTCGTTTCTGGTGGGCAAAGTCACCCCCAAAGGTGAAACTCAACTGACCCCGGAAGAAAAGCTGCTGCGCGCAATCTTCGGCGAGAAAGCCGGCGACGTGCGCGACGCTTCCCTCACCTGCCCTCCGGGTATCGAAGGCACGGTGGTGGACGTGAAGATCTTCTCCCGCAAGGGGCAGGAAAAGGACGAGCGGTCGCGGCAAATCGAAGGTGCGCAGGTGGCCAAGCTGGAGAAAAACCTGGCGGATGAGATTCGCATCCTGACCGATGAGCGGCTGAAGCGCCTGGATGCCATCCTTGGCGCCAAGGAAGTCCTGGCTGATCTTCACGACGAGCGTACGAACAAGCGCCTGTTGTCCAAAGGGGCCATCCTCGACCGCGACACCATTGAGCGTATTTCGACGCGCAATCTGAAGCGGATCAAGTACGCAGACAAGGATCCGCGTGTTAACGAGCAAATCGACGAAATCGAAGAAATGACTTCGCGTCAGATCGATGTGCTGCGACGCATCGTCCGCGACAAAGTCGAAAAGCTGCAGAAAGGCGACGAACTGCCACCGGGCGTAATCAAGCTGGTGAAGGTGTATGTGGCCATGAAGCGCAAGCTGAGCGTGGGCGACAAGATGGCAGGACGGCACGGTAACAAGGGCGTAATTGCGAGGATCTTGCCCGAAGAGGATATGCCGTGCCTGCTTGACGGTACAGCGGTCGAAATTGTGCTGAATCCGCTGGGCGTCCCCTCCCGTATGAATGTGGGACAGTTGCTGGAGACCCACTTGGGGTGGGCATCGCACGAGCTGGCACAAAAGGTCGGCAGGATCCTTGAAGATAACTCGCGCGAGCAGGTACTGCGCCGCGAGCTCAAGACCATGTTCAAGGAGACGCCATTTGGCGAGTCCATCGCCGATCTGGACGAAGAAGAGCTGATGGAACTGGCCCGCGGAATGAAGCGGGGCGTGTACTTTGCTTCCCCGGTATTTGACGGCTCGCGAGAGGAAGAAATCAAGTACCTGCTCGATCAGGCTGGCCTTCCCACGTCCGGCAAGACGACGTTGCGCGATGGCATGACCGGAGAACTTTTCGAGCAGCCGGTCACCGTCGGCTATATCTACATGCTCAAACTTTCGCACCTGGTGGACGACAAGATCCACGCGCGTTCGATCGGTCCGTATTCGCTGATTACCCAGCAGCCGCTGGGAGGAAAGGCGCAGTTCGGCGGCCAGCGATTTGGCGAAATGGAAGTCTGGGCGCTGGAAGCTTATGGCGCCGCATACATCTTGCAGGAATTGCTGACGGCTAAGTCCGACGACGTTTATGGCCGCACCAAGATCTATGAGGCCATCGTCAAGGGCGAGGCAGCTATCGAACCGGGAGTGCCGGAATCGTTCAACGTCTTGATTCGCGAGTTGCAGTCCCTGTGCCTGGATGTGGAGTTGATCAAGTCCGATGGCATGGGTGACAGGAAACATGAGGTCACGGCCGCGGATTAGTGAGCGGTGCGCTCGGCCGCACTACTAGCGAAACAAAGATAAATGCCGACGATTAGCACTTTTTATGGGATTGTAATTCGAATGTTTTTCTCAGATCATGCCCCGCCGCATTTTCATGCCAAGTACGGTGAACACCAGGCAGTGATCGGCATTCGGCAGCTTGAAGTAATTGAAGGCAAGCTCCCTCTTCGGGCGTTAAACCTGGTGCTGGATTGGGCGGAGCTGCACAAACAGGAACTGCTGGAGGACTGGCAATTATGCCAGGCCCCGCAACAACCGAAGCCGATCGCACCGCTGGACTAAGGGTATGAAATGGGATGTTACAGACGTAAGGGTTGACGGCGAGCACCGTTTGTGGGTCCGCTTCCGTGACAACGTGGAGGGCTCGGTGAGGTTCTTGCCCGGCTTTTTTCGCGGCGTGTTTTTGCCATTGCGCGATCAATTGCAATTCGAACAGGTCGCATTGACAGACGGCGTGGTGACTTGGCCGGGTGATCTTGATCTAGCCCCGGATGCCATGTACGCCGAGATCAAAGCCAAGGGCGAGTGGGTGCTTGGGTAACAGATGTACCGCCGGCGGTACGTCACAGGAACTGAGAGCTAATAACTGAGAACTGAGGACTAAAATCATGTACCGTTCAAGTCCATTCGATTTAGGCAATTCGATCGCTGATTTTGATGCTATCCGCATCAGCCTGGCTTCACCGGAAAAGATCCGGAGTTGGTCCCATGGTGAGGTGACCAAGCCGGAGACCATCAATTACCGCACCTTCAAGCCGGAGCGGGACGGACTGTTCTGCGCGCGCATCTTTGGCCCGGTCACGGATTGGGAATGCCTGTGCGGCAAATACAAGCGCATGAAGCACCGGGGCGTGATCTGCGACAAGTGCGGCGTGGAAGTCACGCTCTCCAAGGTGCGCCGCGAGCGACTGGGCCACATCGAACTCGCTTCGCCCTGTTCGCACGTCTGGTTTTTTAAGGGCCTGCCCAGCCGCATCGGACATTTGCTCGACATCAGCTTGCGAGACCTGGAAGCAGTGCTCTACTTCGAGGCCTACGTAGTCATTGATCCGGGCGACGCTCCGGTCAAAGAGCGCGAAATCATCAAGGAAGAGGCAAAGTTCCGCGAGTTGGATCAGCAATATCGGCCCGCCGGTTTCAAGGCCCTAATGGGCGCCGAGGCGATCAAAGAGCTCTTGAAGCGCATTGACGTTGATGAACTTGGCAATGAACTGCGCGAAAAGATGAAGAACGAGCCTTCGGTGCAGAAGCGGCTGAAATATGCCAAGCGCCTGAAGGTGGTGGAGGCTTTCCGCAAGAGCGGCAACCGCCCGCAATGGATGATCCTGGACGTGCTGCCGGTGATTCCACCCGAACTTCGTCCGCTGGTGCCACTGGACGGCGGCAGGTTCGCGACCAGCGATCTCAACGACCTCTACCGGCGCGTAATCAATCGCAACAACCGCTTGAAAAAATTGATGGATTTGCATGCGCCCGAGGTGATTGTGCGCAACGAAAAACGCATGCTGCAGGAAGCGGTGGACGCATTGTTCGACAATGGCCGTCGCGGCCGCGTCTTGCGCGGTGCCAATAACCGCCCGTTGAAGTCGTTGAGCGATACACTGAAGGGCAAACAGGGACGCTTCCGGCAGAACCTGCTGGGCAAGCGCGTGGATTACTCCGGACGTTCCGTTATCGTGGTTGGGCCTGAACTGAAGCTCCACCAATGCGGTCTTCCCAAGAAGATGGCGCTGGAGCTCTTTAAGCCGTTCATCTATCACCGGCTGGAACAGACCGGCCACTGCACCACCATCAAGCAGGCCAAGGAAATGGTGGAACAGCAGGACTATATCGTATGGGACATCCTCGAGGAGGTCATCAAGGACCATCCGGTATTGCTGAACCGCGCCCCAACGCTGCATCGCCTGGGTATTCAGGCTTTCGAACCGGTGCTGGTGGAGGGCAAGGCGATCAAGATCCACCCTCTTGTCTGTACGGCCTTTAACGCCGATTTCGACGGCGACCAAATGGCAGTGCACATCCCGCTATCTCCTGAAGCGCAGGTCGAGGCGAGCGTGCTGATGCTGGCTTCCCACAATATTCTTTCGCCTGCTTCCGGACAGCCAATTACGGTGCCCACGCAGGACATGGTTTTGGGCATGTACTACCTCACCAAAGAGAAGCCGGGAGCCAAGGGAGAAGGCCGCGCGTTTGCCAACATTGACGAAGTACTGCTGGCGCTGGAAATGGGTCAGGTGGAAACGCTCTCTCCCATCCGCCTTCGTTACTCCGGCGAGGTCATCGACCTGACGGTGGCCTATGACGATCAGGACATCGTGCACACCGAACCGACGCAGTTCGAACGGCAGTTCATCAAGACCACCGTCGGGCGCGCGATTCTCAACGACCACTTGCCCAAAGGAATGCCATACATCAACGGCTTGCTGAAGAAGAAAGGCACGGGCGCTCTGGTGAACTACTGTTACTTACGCTTCGGCCTGGAAACTACGGTCAAAATGCTTGATCAGGTTAAGCAGATGGGGTTCCTATATGCGACCAAGGCCGGTCTTTCCATCGGCATCGATGACCTGGTAATTCCCAAGCTCAAGAAGGAACTGGTCAGCAAAGCAGAGAAAGACGTGGTTGGCGTCCAACAGCAATACCTGGATGGCGCAATTACGAACGGTGAACGTTACAACAAGGTGATCGAAATCTGGTCGGGCATCACCGAAATGGTTGCAGACAAGATGTTTGCCGAGATGCAGGAAAGGGACAAGGAAGGAGCCATCAATCCCATCTACGTAATGGCCGATTCGGGCGCCCGCGGATCGAAGCAGCAGATCCGCCAGCTTTCCGGTATGCGCGGCTTG
>JBEKOS010000113.1:0-10085 GCA_049521535.1 Terriglobales bacterium
GTGATCTGGCCGAGGAATATCCCCGCCAGCGCCTGCGGCGTGAACTTAAGTTCAGTTTTCACTGCCGGTAGGTTATAAACCACCACCACCGAACCCAATACTGTCGGAAGCTGGAAAATCGGCATGGGCATCTGCTTCAACTGTTCATCCGTAAGCGGCATGTCACTGGCGCCGAAATCCACGGTGCCCGCCTGCAATTGCCGGATGCCGCCTCCGCTGCCGATTGACTGGTAGTTGATCTGGACATCAGGATGAAGCTTGTTGTATTCGCTAAACCATTTCGAATACATCGGATAGGGAAAAGTTGCCCCCGCGCCATTCAGGGTGCTGGCCGCAATAACCGTGTTCGTCCCGGATACGCAGAAGTATGCACATACACACGTCAGGATTAGTCCGCAAAGCAATGGCTTGCGCATGAAGTTCAAGCCCTCCCAGGTAACTTTTTACGCCCGTAATGTTAATAGAGCGTTAAAAGGATACCCGGCACGTATTGGGCTCGAGCCAGGAATTACGAAGCTAGCACCCGGTCTGATTGCGCTCGAGAAGAGGTTTTTACCTCAACGCGCGCGATCATTCGGGGCGATTCCCGGCAAGACGGCGGATTCGGAATACATCTCTTTCTTGCATCGAAGCAACAGAAGGGTCTGATCATCGTCTTGCTTGCCAAAACCCAACGCGAGATTTCGCAAGCGTTCGAAGATTTCTGGCAGCGGTCGCTCCGCCGCTTGCTGAAACGCGTCCTTGATTGGTTTCAACCCTAACTCGACACCTTTTGCGTCGGAGACCTCGCTGAAACCGTCGGTCAACAGAAGGAGTACATCACCGGGATCACATTCCAATTGACCGCCGGTGAATTCCTGATCGGGGAGAATTCCCAGGGGCAGATTTTGTGAATTGTATTCCACTATCTCCCGCTGCCGGCTGCGATAGTGCATAAGCGGCGGATGTCCGGCAAGTGAGAAGTTGATCGAATTGCTGCCGGCCCGGAATTGCAGCACACCGGCCGTGACGAACATGTTCGGCATCTTCAGCGGAAAGAGCGTGCGATGTACTTCACCGAGCAGTTCGGCGGGAGAGCCGGTGTTTTCCAGGTGGCCGCGAACCGAAGCTTTGAACATTGCCATCAGCACACCGGCGGCAACCCCGTGTCCGGAGACATCAGCGACGTAGCCGACCCATTCTCCGGAGCGCTCGACGACATCCACCAAGTCACCTCCCACTTCGCCGCTCGGAATCGAAGCGCCAAAAATTTCATATCCCGCCACTTTCCGTTCGAAAGCGGGAACCAGGGAGCGGTGTATCTCCCGGGCCAGTTCCATTTCCGCTGTGAGCCGGAAATATCGGTTCCCTTCGCGCCGGACAAAGATAATGAAAAAAATGTAACCGGCAACGATGGTCAGAATTGCACATATTGCCAAAACGTCCAGTTGGCGCTGCAGTTCGTCCCGCCCCTCTATGGCTCTGAGATGAAATGTATTCCCCGCAATGGTGAAAGCTGCTGATTGCAGGACGAACCAAATCGGAAGCATCCAGAACTTGCGAGCCACCGAAAGCAAGGCATAGCCGACGGAAAACCCACCATAAATTAGAACGGTTGTCAGCGCTGACCAGATGGTCTGCCGAAGCGGAAGCCGGATCATCACCACCAAGCCAATCGAGGCAAACAGTGAAAAGACCGCGGCAACCGCGACCACTTGTGAACCGCGCGGCGTAGACTTCCAGAATCTCTCTCTGGGCACCAGCACGTTGCACTTCCCTCTCTCTGCGGTGTTGCTCAGATTAGTGTACTGCTGGACGAGATATCGATTTCGCCTTGGCGCGTACTGGCGTCTGGAAGTCGTTGGTTCACGCTCGCAGGCGAGGCGGACTGGAATTGCCGGTCCAGGACCGGCCGGAGCTTTAATCGCGTTGCGTCTAGTTTTGTGGACCCTCTGGTTGAGTGACGCTGGGAATGGTGAAGTAAAACGTGGATCCATGCCCCAGGCTGCTTTCCGCGCGAACCTGACCACCGTGGGCCAGCACAATGTGCTTGACGATGGCCAAGCCCAATCCGGTGCCGCCCGATTCATGAGAGCGTGCCTTGTCTACGCGGTAGAAGCGTTCGAATAGCCGCGGCAGGTGTTCTGAGGGAATGCCCGGACCGAAGTCACATACGAAAAATTCGACCATGTCCGTGTCTTCCAACCGCCGTGCGCCCAGCTTGATTTTTCCACCTTCGCCACCGTAGTTGACGGCATTGCGAATCAGGTTGCCAAAGACCTGGTGAATCGCTTCGCGATCGGCAAGCACGGCTTGATCCGCGGTGTTCTCAACGGTCAGGGCCAGCTCCCGATCACGGGTAGCCACGCGGAAGGTATCCAGGGCATCATGCAGGAGATCCGCAGGGTTAACCTGCTCCAGCCTGAACCGCTGTTCGCCGGACTCCACCCGCGCCAGTACCAGCAAATCCTCGGTCAGGCGTGCCATGCGGGCTGCGTTCTTCAGGATGATCTCGAGAAATTCGCGGGCATTTCGATCCGTCGTAGAGGGAGTATCCAGCAACGTCTCCGCATAACCCTGGATCGAGGTCAACGGAGTCCGCAGCTCGTGGGAGACGTTCGCGATAAAATCGCGCCGCGTCTTCTCCACCCGTTCCAACTCGGTAAGGTCGTGCAGCACCGCAACCGCCCCGGAGCGTGGCGTATGTGCCGGCAAGTCCGATCCGTTCCGATTGGAATAAAACGGCATGGGCGCCGCGGTTACCTGGAAGATGCGGCCCGGGAGGAGGGCGGTTGATTGCGTGGTGCAGATTTCCTGGCGGTCGATGGCGCCTTCCAGCGCCGCAAGAAAATTGGGATCGCGCACCGTTTCGACGACCGGCGCTCCAATTCGCACTCCCAGGCCGGCGAGGCGCTGCATGCGGCCGTTCACCCAAAGGACTTTGCCGTCATCCGCAACCGCAATGACCGCTTCCTGCATGCTGTTGAGCAGCGTCTCGAGCTGGAGCCGGCTTGTCTCAACGGCGGCAAAACTCTCTTCCAGCTTGCGTGCGGTCCGGTCGAGGGTCGTGGCAACCAGGGCAATGTCATCGGTAGAGCTTTCGGCCAGACGAGCCGAAAGATCACCGCTGGCAATTCGCTCGGCGAAGGTAACGATCCTTCGCAGCCGCAGCGATACCAGGAGGGTTACGACTCCAGCCAGCGCCAGTGCCATCAACAAGGCGATGGCGGATGCCAGCAGGAGCACTGCATGCGCGGATCGTTCGCCGGGAGTTGGACGAATGGTGAAAACCAGGGCGACTGTCCCTCCGGCGATCACCAGCAGGAATACGGCGAGCAGCTCAAAGAAGATACTGCGCTTCGCCATTGGTCATCCCTTGGGTGCCTCGAACCGGTATCCGGCGCCGCGCACGGTCTTTAGGTGGCGCGGGTGCTCGGAGTCCCGCTCGATTTTTTCGCGCAGCCGACGAATGTACACATCCACCGAGCGGGGAGTAACAAAGGACGTATCGCGCCAAACCGCGTCGAGCAATTGGTCACGGGTGAAGACGCGTCCCGGGTGACGGGCGAGGTAATCGAGCAGGCGGAATTCGGTGGCCGTAGTGGGCACGGCCTTGCCACGCACCAGGAGAGACATGGCGCCGCCATCGATTTCTATGTCCCCCGATTTTATCGATACCGGGGTCAACGGCTGTTCAAAGCGTCGCAACACGGCTCTCACACGGGCGACGAGTTCGCGCGTGCTGAATGGCTTGCTGATGTAATCGTCGGCGCCAAGCTCCAAGCCGATGACGCGGTCGGCTTCGGCCGTCTTGGCCGTGAGGAATATTACGGGAACCGCGGCTAAACCCGGCGTTTTGCGGATGGTGCGGCAAAGGTCCAGTCCATCCCCGCCCGGAATCATAATGTCGAGAATGAATAGCGTGGGGCTTTCTTTCTCAGCCTCATTCACCACACCGGCAGCCGTTCCAAAAGCGCGGACCTGGAAACCAGCCGCTTCCAATTGGTGCCTTACCAATCGCGCGATGTCGGAGTCGTCCTCGACCAGAAAGATGGTACGCTTCACAGGCTTATTGTATCCGACGGTATTTTAGATCAGCGGGCGCGTGTGCAATTCCAAGGGCAGCTCTTGATCGCCCCGCTTCACACGCAACTTGTAGACGCCTTCGTGTTCCAGCAACTCCCGAATCTGCTGCAGGTCAAGCTGCGCAGCAGGTTTTCCATCGATCGTCAGCAGCGAGTCGTGCTCACGAATTCCCGCTTCCTCGGCCGGAGTTTTGGGAAAAACGTGATGGACTTCAAACTCATTCAGATTCCTGCCCCTGGCAGTCAGGAACAACCCGCTCATGTCGGCGTTGTACGGATCAACAAAATTGACATTGCGCTCGAGAATAATCTGCTGGCGGGAATAGTCGAAAACGACCTTGAACCGGCGCAGGATCTCTCCGCCGATGGTTCCGTCATAGTCCGCACCGGCAGTGGCGCCGCCGCTGGCATGGGAGAAAGCCACGATGGGACCCGCAATCTTCACTCCCCACCCCAGCTCAAGATTCTGAATGCGGCCCAAGCTCTCGGGAAACTCGCCGCCAAGGCCGAATCCAAAAAAAGACATTACCTTTTGACCCGGCATTGGCAGACCTTGTTTCTCATCCAACGGGCGGTACAGTCGCAGCGCGGAGTAGGTACCCAGGTCAATGGCCAGCCGAGCGTCGATGGGTTCCTTGCCAGGGACAAAAATCTTGGCCTGAACGAGCGGCAGCGCGCCCCCTTTCAAAATATGCAAGGGCAACGTGTCCCCGTGGCCAGGGAATGCGTATATGCTGGGGTCGTACAGCGACAGTACCCTTTCCTGATAGTCAATCTGGACCACGAAGTTCTTGAACAACTCGGCGCCCAGCACCCCGTCGATCCGGCGGCCTTCATAACTCTCAAGTTGTTCGAACGGCACTACGGCAGCCGTCTTCACGTCGAGTTCAATGCCATCGAGGTCGAAGATCAGATTCTTGGCTAGTCCCACCTTGGAGATGTTCTCGCCGTTGCCTTTGAGGCTCGCCTTTCCAGATTCGTGCAATCCCAACTGCCTTGCCTTTGCCTCGCTCACCCCGCTGGTGCTGGCGCCGGTGTCCACGACCACGCTGTAGGGCCCGGAGTTGTTGATCCTAACCGGCAGGTAGATGCGGTTGTGATACAGCTCAAACGGGATTTCCGCAAGCGGGAATGCCTCCGGCGATTCGACCGTCAGCTTGTCAGTCTGGCCCGCCGCCATTACCGAAGCCGCAAGCAGCAAGCAACAGAAAAGCAACCAGGGCCATTGCGTTTCGACCTTATCGCTGGATGCTTGCGCCCTTTTTCGCAGAAACCACGTCATCTGTTTAGCTTGTCTCCCCGCTAGCTCTTTATTAGGGTACACCGACAACTGGCGAATGGTGCCAAGTGCATGGCCTCGATCCTTGCTGACCCGCGGACCCGGCAGTTATCAATTGCCGACTAAGGGGCGTGCTGCCAGGTCCAACCGCATTCCCTACAATATTTGGGCCACTCATTCGTCTACACAAATGTATGAACGAGTCGCTGTACATTGGTTCGATGAGCGAGCAGGAGCAACTCCTCTCCGAGGCCATCGTGCGGGAGCAGGGACGGCTGCGGAAGTTCATCCGCAAGCGACTGGTCAACGAGGCCGACGTGGAGGACGTTCTCCAGGACGTCTTTTACGAACTAGTTGAGGCTTACCGGCTGATGAAGCCGATCCAGCACTTCAGTGCGTGGATGTTCCGGGTGGCCAGGAACCGGATCATCGATCTCTTTCGCGCAAGAAAAACCGAAGCACTGCGAAGCGATCTCACAGACGAAGAGGGTGAGCCCCGGTTGCTGGAGGATATGCTGCCCTCGCCTGATGCCGGCCCCGAGGCCGCCTATGCGCGAAACGTGCTGCTCGAGGAAATCGACGCTGCCTTGGACGAACTGCCGGAAGACCAACGCGACGTATTCCTCTCGCACGAGATGATGGGCTACAGCTTCAAAGAGATTGCCGCGCACACCGGCGTAAGCGTGAACACCTTGCTTTCGCGCAAGCATTACGCCGTGCTTCACCTTCGCCAGCGGCTCCAGGCCATCTTCGATGAATTTACGAAAGAATAACGAATTTAGGAATCACTGAGGACAAAAAAAGATGAAACGAAATCGAGTGGCAATGGGACTGAAGTTCGTGCTCTTCGGGGTGCTCTTCGTAGCCGTGTTTGGCTTTGTGGTAATGCACTTGTGGAACTGGCTGATGCCGGTGCTCTTCGGATTGAAGCTGATCAGCTTCTGGCAAGCAGTTGGCCTGGTGGTTCTGAGCAAGATCTTCTTTGGCGGTTTTCGCGGCGGCCCTGGCCGGGGCATGCATTGGCGCCACCGGATGAAGGAACGCTGGGAGCAGATGACGCCCGAGGAGCGCGACAAGTTCCGCGAAGGAATGCGATTTCGCTGTGGCGGATGGGAGCCGCCCCCGGCCAAGCCGACTGGCTAAGCCATTTGGCCCGCTGGCGGAGCTTGCCGGTCGGTTGGGGAGTTGCCGACAGCCAAGAGCGCTATGTGGTTTGCATTCATGGACATTCGCACTCTTCCATCGCTCGGAATGGGCGCTGTTTGTTAATCCGTGCCTATCCGCGCCGATCGGTGGCGAAGCGTATCTTCTGGTCTAAGTCGTTTGGAATCTTCAGTGGGCCAAGCTTTCGAGCAGCCTGGCCCAGTGGGCCAAGCCGTTTTATCAGCGTAACCTCTTTGGAATCATGAAGAGTTCCAAGAGGGCCAAAGGGCCAGGCTTATTTTCTAGTTCTTCAGCAGCTTGATCACCTTGCTCATCGAGGTTGATCAAGTTGATCATCGCACTTTTCGCCTAAGTAACTTGTTTTCAGTCAGGTGATCATCTTGATCATCCTGATCATGCACATTTTTTCAGTGCCGTTCCAATCTCCGGCGACTGGCGACTAATGACTGCTTTTGCGAGGCGGCCAAACCATCGCTTCGAGGTGGCCAAACTCCGGGAGCTAACATACTTAGAATCATCGAGACGGCCAAGAGCCGATTTCGTGACCGCAAGAAAATCTCCTCTAAGTCCTTTATTCTGTTGGAGGAGGCCAACAAGAATCCGAGATGCCCAACGATTTTATTGCTTAAGTCGTTTAGAATCAAGGAGGCGATCATGACGGCCTAGAAAAAATCGCATTAACGTGTCTTCCATCCGTCTGCCAACTAATAAGGGAGAACTGATAACGGCTTTCATGGCGGAGTGCCCTCCTTGCCCGCCAGATTCCCATCCGAGCGGGTGCGAGGCGGGGCAGTCCAACCACGCCTCGCGCATCGAGCAGTCATCCGCCAGCTACGGTACAGCTAACGGCTACTGGTCTTCTCAGTTTTCAAATTTCAAAGACCTCTAAATCTCAGCGGCTATCTTACCCGCTGATTGCGGCCTGAGCCGCCAAACGGTCGAGCCATGATAACTACAACTAGCGTATATATACACGACACGAATACATGTTGTCAAGTTCAGGGAGTGATTATGGAGTGCCACGGCAAGCCGGGGCGGGGGTGGCAAATCGTCTGTATGCAGGAATCAGCCAGGACGGAGTTTCCCGCCTCGAAAGGCACGGCGACCTTTGGCTATCTATGCTGCAGAGATCGGTCGCTGTAAATCGCGGTTACGTCCCGTCCGGAAGCTGTGAAAAAACTGGGTTTCTGAAAATCGTGAAAGTGCTTCACACGAAAACTTCGCGGTTGAAAGCTCTTGGAGCGATCTTTGCCAAATCTGGCAACATTTTGGGTCTGCTGATTTTTGGGCAAGACATTTTTTTAACAGCTCCCCGTCACTGGTTTTCTTGCCGTGAGGTTGCGTTCTCCGGCTCGACGATGTGAAAAATGGCCGGTACAGCCAAATTCAGTGGGGCGCATATCGAGGGTTGCGCGGTAATGCTTAGAAGCCCGCGATCGGGGAAAGGAGCCTCTTGCACTTTCTCCACAGTGGCCGGTATCACGGCGATCCCCGCACACTTGCCGACGCGATGGCCGGACTCCCGATGATCGGATGGAAAAGATCGTTCCATCTCTGCAGCGGGCATCCGTCGGCGGAACTCCTCGGACCCAGGGCGGTCCGTGACTACCTCCTGAGAAAGTTTCCGCAACGCCTTCGGTAGTTACTGCGAGCTCGGTCGGTCCTTGACGTGAATGGTATTTTGGCGCGAAGCCACACAAAGCACCGCTATACAAGGCGTTGCGAAAACACGCCGAGTCGGTATTGCAATTGCTTGAGGAGGGTAAGCCACAACCGCTGCCGCCGGAGAATCCCCACCTTTACCCTCCCCGTTCGTCGAATGGGTGAACGCGCCCGACGATTCAGTTCGCGCACTGAACTCGCGGTCTGCTCTTTTGCGGGCCAATCGGCAGACGGTAGAATGGCTGATGGCGTCGAACGGTGTCGGTCAGCTACTGGGCGTATTAGGTATCCCCGCCAGCGGCCTGCTGCCCAGGGAATCAGAAAAAGGCGTCCTAGTTGGTAGGAACGGCGGGCAAGGCGAGCGGCCCGCCCTTCGAAAGTCAGGACAAGCTATGCACATTTCTGAGATTCACATTAAAAACCTGCGCTTGTTTCGAAACGAGGTTGTTAATTTTGGTGATTACACCTGCCTGGTAGGACCAAATGGGGCAGGCAAGTCAACCGTGCTTACAGCTCTGAATATATTTTTTCGAGAATCAGCTGATTTGTCCACGAATGTGTTGAACCTTGACCGCGAGGACTTCTACAACAAAGACGTATCGCAACCGATAGAAATCACCGTGACCTTCGAGGGACTTAGCCCTGATGCTGAATCCGATTTCGCGGCCTACTTCCGGCACGGCAAGCTGATTATCACAGTAACCGTCGAGTGGAATGAAAAGACAGGAACAGCGACGGCGGCGCAAAAAGGACAGCGCCTTGCGATGAAAGCGTTCGCACCGTTTTTTGAAGCATTGAACGATGGTGCCCTCGTCCCTGCGTTACGCGATAAATATGCACCGATCAAATCAGTATTCGCGGACTTGCCCGATGCAAGTACAAAACCTGCGATGACTGAGGCGTTGCAGAAATACGAAGCGGAACACCCTAAGCTAAAGGAGCTTCTCCCGAGCCCCGACGAGTTCTACGGATTTTCGAAAGGCAAGAACCGACTGGAAAAATACGTGCAGTGGGTATTCGTACCTGCGGTGAAGGATGCCGCTACCGAACAAATGGAGACTAAGAAAGCCGCTCTAGGCCTACTCCTCGAACGAACGGTTCGTGCGAAGGTGTCATTTGACGAACCGCTACAGAAGATCAAGCAAGCGGCAATCGATAGTTATCAGGAACTTTTGGTTCAGAACGAAAGCATATTGACATCCATATCGGAAACGCTCGGGGCTAGGCTACAGGAATGGTCGCATCCAGAGGCAAGCTGCCGGGTGCGCTGGCATAGCGATCCGCTAAAGGCGGTGACGATTGCGTCTCCCCTTGCAGAGCTTCTTGCCAGCGAAGGCGCGTTCGAAGGAGCAATTTCTAAGTTCGGTCACGGGCTACAGCGCTCCCTCTTGCTGACGCTTCTTCATGAACTTGCCAACACTAAGGATCAGGGACCCAAACTGATTCTCGGGTGCGAGGAACCAGAACTGTACCAGCATCCCCCACAAGCTCGACATTTGGCGTCAGTGCTGCAAAAACTGAGCACCCAGAACGCACAAATCATCGTCACGACGCACTCTCCGCTGTATGTACGAAGCGAGCACTTTCAGGATGTGCGACTGGTTCGGCGTGACCCCGTCAATAGGTGCGCCACGGTGCAACGCGTTTTTCTAGACAAACTTGCACGGAGGATTGCAGCAGCAAGCGGGGACGCTCCAGCCAACCCGACCGGCACGCAGATTAAGGTGTCACAGCAATTGCAGCCGATGTTGAGCGAAATGTTTTTCACGACCGTACTCGTACTCGTCGAAGGCGAAGAAGACATGGCTTATATAACGGCGTATGTGCATTTGACGGGAAGGTTTGACGAGTTCCGTCGGCTCGGGATACATATTGTGCCTACGTCAAACAAATCGAACATGATTCGGCCGCTAGCA